>SKXY01000176.1 GCA_007128175.1 Wenzhouxiangella sp.
ATATGGCGCAGTTCATCACGCCGCGCAACTTCGAGGGCGACCTCGAGCAGCTGGCCCACTGCGATTTCATCATCGAGGCCATCGTCGAGCGCATGGACATCAAGCAGGACCTGTACGAGAAGATCGGTCCGCACATCGGCGCCGAGGCCCTGTTCGTCACCAACACCTCGGGGCTGTCGATCACCGAGCTGGCCGGCGTGGTGCCCGAGGCGCTCAAGTCGCGCTTTTGCGGCGTGCACTTCTTCAACCCGCCGCGCTACATGCACCTGGTCGAGCTGATCCCGCATGCCGGCACCGAGGAGCGCATCCTCGACCTGCTCGAGGATTTCCTCACCCGCACCCTGGGCAAGGGCGTGGTGCGCGCCCGCGATACGGCCAACTTCATTGCCAACCGCGTCGGCGTGTTCACCATGTGGTCGACCATGCACCATGCCGAACGACTGGGCCTGGCCTTCGACACCGTCGATGCGCTGACCGGTCCGGCCATCGGCCGGCCCAAGAGCGCCACCTTCCGCCTGGCCGACGTGGTCGGGCTGGACACAATGGCCAATGTGATCCGCACCATGGACGCCAAACTCGGCGACGATCCCTGGCACAAGTTGTTCAAGGCACCCGACTGGCTGGCCAGGTTGATCGAGGCCGGCGCGCTGGGCCAGAAAGCCGGCGCCGGCGTGTTCCGCAAGGACGGCAAGGAGATCAAGGTCTTCGATCCCGAAAGTGGCGACTACCGATCCACCGACTACAGTGTGCGCGACGAGGTCAAGCAGATCCTGGCCATCAAGAATCCCGCCGAAAAGCTGGCGGCACTGGCGAAATGCGAGTACCCGGAAACCGAGTTTCTATGGGCCATTCATCGCGACCTGTTCCACTACTGCGCCTATCACCTCGAGGAGATCGCCGAGAGTGCGCGCGAGATCGACCTGGCCATGCGCTGGGGCTACGGCTGGAATGCCGGACCGTTCGAGCAATGGCAAGCAGCCGGCTGGAAACAGGTGGCTGAACTCATCGATGCCGATATTCGCAACGACAAGACCGGCGTCGAGGCCGGCCTGCCCAAGTGGGTGGGCGGCATCGAAGGCGCCCATGGCCCGGGCGGCTCCTGGTCGCCTACGGCCGCAGAATACAGCCCGCGCCCGGACCTGCCGGTCTACCAGCGTCAGTATCAGCCGGTGCGGCTGCTCGGCGAAGCGCACCACGACGGCCAGACGGTGCACGAGTCCGATGCCATCCGCCTGTGGACGCTGCACGACGATGTACTCATCGCCAGTCTCAAGACCAAGATGGGCGTGATCGACAACGGCGTGGTCGACGGCCTCAATGCCGCGCTCGACCGCGCCGAAAGCGACTTCGCGGGCCTGGTGATCTGGCAGCCGCAAGGCCCGTTCTCGGCCGGCGCCAACCTCAAGGCAGCCGGCGAAGCCATCCAGAAGGGCGACTTCGACAGCTTGAGAGCGCTGATCGAGGGCTTCCAGGGCGTAAATCTGCGCATGCGCTACTCGACCATTCCGTCGGTCGCCGCCGTACGCGGCCTGGCGCTGGGCGGCGGCCTGGAACTGGCCATGCACGCCAGCCGGCGCGTGGCTCACCTGGAAAGCTACATGGGCCTGGTCGAGGCTGGTGTCGGCCTGTTGCCGGCCGGCGGCGGGCTGGCCACGCTGGCCTTGCAGATCAACCAGGACACGGCCGCGGGTGATACCTGGCCGCTGCTGGAAAAACGCTACAAGCAGGTGGCCATGGGCCAGGTGGCCGGTTCGGCCATGGAAGCGAAGGAAATGGGCTACCTCAGGCCCGAGGACCTGATCGTGATGCACGAGCACGAGTTGCTGCATGCCGCCCATCACCAGGTGCGCGCGCTGGCCGCCGCCGGTTATCGGCCCGAGCATGCCGGTCGTACTTTCCCGGCGGCCGGTGATGTCGGCATCGCCACGCTCAAGATGCTGCTGATCAACATGCTCGAAGGCCACTTCATCTCCGAGCACGATTTCGAGATCGGCGAGCGCATCGCCACGGTCATCTCCGGCGGCGCCATCGATCGCGGTACCCCGGTCAACGAGGACTGGCTGCACCACCTCGAACGTGAACACTTCCTGGAACTGTGCGCCATGGAAAAAACCCAGGAACGCATCGCCCACATGCTCAAGACCGGCAAGCCGCTGAGGAACTGAACGGTTTACGGTTAACGGGTTCCGGTTTCCGGAGCCCGCCCGTAAACCCGTAAACCGTAAACCGGAACCCGAATCAATCAGACATCCAAGGACCCCACCCATGAGTGACGCATACATCGTTTCCGCCGTCAGAACCCCCGTCGCACGGGCGTTCAAGGGCGCATTTCGCAATTACCGGCCCGATGACCTGCTGGCCGACTCCCTTCGAGCCGCGCTGGCCGAAGTACCGGAGCTTGACCCGGCGCGGGTCGAGGACGTGATCGTCGGTTGCGCCATGCCCGAGGCCGAACAGGGCATGAACGTGGCCCGCATCGGCGCGCTTCTGGCCGGCCTGCCGCACAGCGTGCCGGGCGTGACCGTCAACCGCTTTTGCTCTTCGGGCTTGCAGACGGTGGCCATGGCCGCCGACCGCATTCGCCTGGGCGAGGCCGACGTGATGATCGCCGCCGGTACCGAAACCATGACCATGGTGCCCATGATGGGCCACAAGGTGGCGATGAACCCCAAGGTATTCGAAGACGACAATGCCGCCATCGCCTACGGCATGGGCATTACCGCCGAGAAGGTGGCGCAACAGTGGAAGGTCAGCCGCGAAGACCAGGACCAGTTCGCCTACCAGTCCCACCAGAAGGCCGTCGCGGCCATCGACGGTGGCGAGTTCACCGAGATCCGCCCGGTCACCGTCACCAACCGCGTACCCGACCCGAAGACCGGCCAGGTGCGTGAGGTCGAAACGGTCGTCGACACCGACGAAGGCCCGCGCCGCGATACCACGCCCGAAGCGCTGGGCAAGCTGAGAACCGTCTTCGATGCCAAGGGTTCGGTCACCGCCGGTACCAGCTCGCAGATGTCCGATGGTGCCGGGGCACTGATCCTGGTCTCGGAGCGTGTGGTCAAGGAACTCAACCTGAAACCGCTGGCCGTCTTCCGTGGATTCTCCGTGGCCGGCGTGCCGCCGGAAGTGATGGGCATCGGCCCCATCGAAGCGATTCCGAAGGTACTCAAGCAGACCGGCATCGGCAAGGGCGAACTGGACTGGGTCGAGCTCAACGAGGCCTTCGCCGCCCAGGCGCTGGCAGTGATCCGGAATACCGGACTGGATCCGGACAAGATCAACCCGCTCGGCGGTGCCATTGCCCTGGGCCACCCGCTGGGCGCCACCGGCGCGATCCTGTCGGCCAAGCTGATCCACGGCCTGCAGCGCCGCCAGCAGCGCTACGGCATGGTCACCATGTGCATCGGCACCGGCATGGGCGCGGCCGGCATTTTTGAACGGGTCTGAACCGGACATTCAACGGCCACCGGCCATAGCCGGTGGCTTGCCATGCAGCGCGCGGCGTCCCCTCGCCCGCTGCAAACCGCTGGAGGCGCGTCAAGGCACCTCCAGCACCGTTTCTGACATTGGAATTTGGTGCTTGGTGCGTGGACTTTCGGACTTCGGAGAGCGATCCATCGCATAAAGGTGAGGGATTTACGGATCCCCCATTTGGCGACCACAAAAAAAGGCGGCACAGCGGGGAGCCGTGCCGCCCAACCCCCAACAGGGCCTGAAGCCCCGGGGTGCGCCCGTACCAGCAAACGGGCTTTCCTACCAACCGTTGAGTCACAGTTTGACATTCATCACGAAAATGAACAGCGGCAGATTTGCCTGAAAACATGTAAGAAAACGCCCCTCTGTTTGTAGGATATTTCCTACAAACGCTAATCCCGAGCACCAACACGGTCACGCAGCCAGTCGCTCACCTGGCACCTCCAGTAATGGCCCTGAATGGCAGCCCGGCCAGCCGCACCGCCCGCCCACCGGGACGGCCAACGCCGAAACTCCCGCAGCCGCAAATCATTGCCGGTCAGCGCCTCGGCCATGACCTCACCGGCCAGGGTGGTTGTCGCCATGCCGTGACCGCCGAAGGCCAACGCGTGCCATAGCCCGTCGGGCCGTTGCCCCAGCAGTGGCATCTGGTGACGCGCATAGCTCATCCAGCCACCCCAGGCATGCTCGAAGCGAATACCGCCCAGGCTCGGAAATACTCGCCGAATATCGCGCGCCATCAGGCGACGGATAGCCGCGGGCGAGCGCGCCGCCATGGAAATGCGCCCACCCCACAACAGCCGGCTGTCCGGCAACGGCCGGTAGTAGTCGAAGGCAAAGCGCGTATCGTAGACGGCCACCGGTTTCGGCATCAGTTCCTTGAGCATCTCGCCCAGTGGCTCGGTCACGGCGATGTAGGTCGCCACCGGCTGCAGGGCGCGCTGCACCGGCCGGTAGAGGCGGCGGTCATAACCACCGGTGGCAAGCACCACTTCGTCGGCCTCGACCTCACCGTCGTCGCAGCGCAGGCGCCAGCGCCCGTCGGCACGATCAATGGATCGCACGGCACTTTCAGCCAGCACTGCACCGCCGGCCTGTTCGATCACCCCGGCCAGCCCCTGCATGTGTCGAAGCGGGTGAAAATGAAAGCTGCCCGGTTCATGCAATCCCGCGCCGTAACGACGAGTCGCAACGTAGCCTTGCATCGACTTGCGCTCGACCGGATCGAGCAGAAAACCGAGTTGCTCGCGCATTCGTTCGGCAAACCCGTTCAGCCTGTCGTCATCGCCGAACCAGTCGGCCAGAAGCACTCCGGCGTCGTTGACCTGGCAGTCGATGCCGTAACGATCGATGCGGTCTCGAATCAGATGAAC
>SKXY01000121.1 GCA_007128175.1 Wenzhouxiangella sp.
AGGAAGGCACGCTGAAGTTCCCGGCCATCAACGTCAACGACTCGGTGACCAAGTCGAAGTTCGACAACCTTTACGGCTGCCGCGAGTCGCTGGTCGACGCGATCAAGCGCGCCACCGACGTCATGATCGCCGGCAAGACCGCCATCGTCTGCGGTTACGGTGATGTCGGCAAGGGCTCGGCCCAGTCGCTTCGCGCGCTGTCGGCCAATGTGTGGATCACCGAGGTTGATCCCATCTGTGCGCTGCAGGCGGCCATGGAAGGCTACAAGGTCGTCAACCTCGAAGACGCCGGCGTGGTCGAGGCCGCCGACATCTTCGTGACTGCCACCGGCAACTACAACGTGATCCACCACGACCACATGGTGCGCATGAAGGACGAGGCGATTGTCTGCAACATCGGCCACTTCGACAACGAAATTGATGTCGCCAGCCTGGAAAAATATGAGTGGGACGAGATCAAGCCGCAGGTCGATCACATCACCTTCCCTGACGGCAAGAAGATCATTCTGCTGGCGCGCGGCCGGCTGGTGAACCTGGGCTGTGCCACGGGCCATCCAAGTTTCGTGATGTCGAACTCCTTCACCAACCAGACCCTGGCACAGATCGAGCTGTGGAAGTTCGGTGAGCGCTACGAAAACGAGGTCTACGTGCTGCCCAAGCACCTCGATGAAAAGGTCGCTCGCCTGCACCTGGAGCGGGTCGGCGCCCGCCTGACCGAACTCAAGCCGGAGCAGGCCGACTACATCGGCGTGGCCGTGGAAGGGCCGTACAAGCCGGAGCATTATCGGTATTGACGGTGAAGCGTGAATCGGAGAACGGAAAACGTAATTGGGGGGCTGGCTGTGGTGCTCTTTTGTCAACGGAGTGGCCAATGGCTGAAGCCCTGCCGTTGGCCAACGTCGTCGAGAAACAGCAATCACACCAACCCCCGTTTCACGATTTCCGTTTCATGTTTTACAGGCTACCGTAGGTCTCCTGAACGGATAGCCGGCCACTGACTTTTCGAAGACGCGATGCCAGATTCCACCGCCCAACTCAGCTTCGAGTTCTTCCCGCCGCGCAGCGCCGAGCAGCAGGCGGTGTTCGAGCAGGCGCGTGATCGTCTGGCCGCATTGTCGCCGGCCTACATGTCGGTCACCTTCGGAGCCGGCGGTTCGACTCGTGATCGCACGCGCGAGACCGTGTTCGGTATTGCCGATGCGACCGGCATCGAGGCCGCCCCGCACATCTCCTGCATGGCCGAGAGCGATGATGACATCGTCAAGCTGCTTGACGACTACCAGGCGCATGACATCAAGCGCCTGGTGGTGCTGCGCGGTGATCGACCTTCTGGTAGCGGCGCCGGGGTCTTTCCCTACGCGGTCGACCTGGTGCGCTTCGTTCGCGAGCGTTATGGCGATACCTTTGACATAGAGGTTGCCTGCTACCCCGAACACCATCCGGAGTCCCGCACTCCGAATGACGACCTGCAGCATTTTCGTGCCAAGGTGGCCGCTGGCGCCGACGGTGCCATTACCCAGTACTTCTTCAATGCCGAGAGTTATTTCCGTTTCGTGGAAGAGGTGCGATCGCTGGACGTGGCCATTCCGATTGTGCCCGGCATCATGCCGATTACCAATTACACCGGGTTGGCGCGCTTTTCGCAGATGTGTGGAGCCGAGATTCCGCTGTGGATCGCCAAGCGGCTCAAGGCCTGGGATGAGGCTGGCGACCGGGAGTCGATCGCTTCATTCGGCGAAGAAGTGGTGACCGAACTGTGCCGACGACTGCTCGATGGCGGTGCGCCGGGTCTGCACTTTTATACCCTCAATCGAGCCCGGGCCACGCTCGCCGTGTGCCGCAATCTCGGTCTGGATCGACCGACAGAGGCCGCTGTCGGCTCCTGAATATCGGTTTGGCGGCCTGCTGCCGGATCAGTGTCCCTCGCCGCGCACCACCGGCTCCCCGTTCGGGTCTTCGGGCAGTTCGATCTCTATCGGTCGACAGCAGACTCGGCAATCGACCACTAACTGCTGGCCGAGCTCGCCCGGGTCGAGCGGCAGTTCATTGGGTTCGTTGCACCAGGGGCACAAAAACGGGTGGAAGTTCATGAAGACTCCTTGAGCAGCTGTGTGCGAGTTCGGGACAAGCCCCATGGCGTCTGCCGATCCGGTGCTGCAACATGCTAATCTGGCCGGTGACTCGATTTCTGGATGATATGACGATGACAAGGTTTCTGCCTTTCCTGCTTCTTCTTTCCTTGTTGCTGGCGGCCTGCGAATCCGGCCAGGACGCACCCGGCGAGCCCGAGCCGGCCCGTTCCGAGCCGCTGGAGGCCGTCCCGGAGCCGGCGGAGGAAGAGGTTGATGTGAGCGAGCGCGTGGCGCAGCTTGACCAACTCTACGAAGCCTTCTTCGAAGCGTCACTGGAACTCAGCCCGTTGCGGGCGACTTTCATGGGCGACCACCGCTGGTCCGACCGCTGGCCCAACTCGCTCAGCGAAGAACACCGCAACCGCATGCTCGAGCACCACGAAACCTACCTGGCGCAACTGCGTGAAATCGGCAGCGAGGGACTGGAAGGCCAGGATCTGCTCAGCTATCGCATGTTCGAAAGCGAGCGTGAGCGTGCCATCGAGGGGACGGAGTATCCCGATCACCTGCTGCCGATCAACCAGTTCCGCAACCCGGTCAACACACTGGTCATGCTCGGTTCCGGCGATGGTGCCCAGCCGTTCAGGAACGCTGCGGATTACGTCGCCTGGCGTCAGAGAGTGACTGAGTGGAGCGTGTGGGTGGATCAGGCCATCGCCAACATGCGCGAAGGCATGGAGCGTGATATCGTGCAGCCGAAGATCCTGATCGAGCGCACTCTCGATCAACTTGATGCGCACCTGGTCGAGGATCCGGCTGACAGCCTGCTGTTTCGGCCGGTGGAAAACTTCCCGGAGGATGTTGCCGAGGAAGAACGCGAGCGTATCGAGAGCGACTACCGACGGCTGATCGCCGAGACGGCGGTGCCGACCATTCAGCGCCTGCGCGATTTTCTGGCCGACGAGTACCTGCCCGCCTCCCGCGAGACGGCCGGCATGAACGATCTGCCCGGCGGCGAGGCGTGGTACGCCTGGCTGGTCGCCAATACCACCACCACCGACCTGAGCCCGGCCGAGATCCACGACATCGGACTGGCCGAGGTCGAGCGCATCCATGGCGAGATCCATTCGGTCATGGATGAGGTGGGCTTCGAGGGCGACATGCATGATTTCTTCGAGTTCACACGTACCGACCCGCAGTTCATATTCGACACTCCCGAAGAGCTCATCCAGGCGCACGAGGACCTGCGCGACGTGGTCGATGCGGTGGTGCCGGAGTACTTCACCCTGTTGCCGGAAGCCGACTACGAAATCCGTGCGGTCGAGCCCTTCCGTGAGCGTTCCGCCGCCGGCGGTTCCTACCAGCGACCGGCCGCCGACGGCTCGCGTCCCGGCATCTTCTATGCCAACACCTATGACCTCAGCGCCCGCCCGAGCTGGGGGGTTGAAGCGCTGTTCCTGCATGAGGCCGCCCCCGGCCACCACTTCCAGATCGCCCTGCAGCAGGAAACCGACGAATTGCCGCGCTTCCGCCGCTTCGGCAGCTACACCGCCTATGTCGAGGGCTGGGGGCTGTACGCCGAGTACCTGGGCCACGAGATGGGCATCTACGAAGACCCCTATGCGCGCTACGGTGCCCATGCCGCCGAGCTGTGGCGGGCCATCCGCCTGGTCGTGGATACCGGCCTGCACTACCACGGCTGGACGCGCGAGGATGTGCTCGAATACATGTACGCCAACTCGCCGGCCGCCGAAGCCCGCGCAGTTTCCGAGGCCGAGCGCTACATGGCCATTCCCTCACAGGCGCTGGCCTACAAGATCGGCGAACTCAAGATCCGCGAGATCCGCGAGGCAGCCGAGACAGCCCTGGGCGAGGACTTCGATATTCGCGAGTTCCACGCCCGCGTGCTCGAAACGGGCGCCGTGCCGCTGGATGTTCTGGAAGCGCACGTCCGCGACTGGGTCGAGGATGTGCGCGGCTGAGTAGCCGCCGTCCCGGCAGTATCACTCCAGGGTCCTGGCCATCAGGACCCAGTCTCCCGAGTGGTCGCAGCCAGGGAAGGGGATCAACGGCCGGGTCGCCACCTGGGCAAAGTCGAGGCGGTCGTACAACCTGACCGCCCCCGTGTTGGCGCCGGCGACGATCAGGCTGATGTCGCCGCCGCCGGATTCCCTGCAAAGCTGTTCGGCCAGTTGCATCAGGCGGCTGCCGATGCCCCGGCCGCGGACCTCGGGCAGAGTAGCGATGCCGTTGACGTACCAGGACCCGGGCGCCAGGGATTCCAGTTCGATCAGCGGGCGGATCACCAGGGGGTATTCATCCAGGTTGCCGGGCTCGTAGGGGTCGTCCAGACGATAGCCCAGCAGCATGCCGACGACAGACCCGCCGATTTCGGCAACGTGGGCGTTCTTGTAACTGAAGCCGCTGTCCGTGCCGGCCACCCGCCGGCTGCCGAAGTCCATCACGTTCTCGCCGGGGTCGGCCATTTGCGACCAGAGCCAGGCGGGAAGGCCCTCACCGGCACTGTTCATCAGACGCGCCAGTACCGGGGCGTCGTCAGGGGTCGCCCGGCGAATCATCGTTCCGGCATCGCTTTGCATGTCGCTGCATCCGTGTTTCGCCTACCCGGGAATACGTGAAATCGACGGAATGGCCGCCGCCAGATACAGCCGGCATCAATTGTCGGCACGTCCGGGGGTGGCCCCACTCGACATCATTTGTGTGGCGGGCCGACTGAAGCGGTTCCGTTTCCCCTTTTGCTCGACATCGTTCCAGGCCGAACAGGGGGCGGTGTTCAATCAGTGGTTTCGGTGCTGTTGCAACGTGTATGCGCTACGGGGGCGAAACCTGACCGTGAGGTTGCCATGTGTACCAAGTATCTGATGCCATTGCTGTTGAGTCCCCTTGTCCTGCTTGCCGGTTGTGAGTTGCCGCAAGCCGAGGGTGGGTCCGGCAGTTCTCCTTCCCTTCCCGAACTTGCACCGGTTGGTGCAACCCTGCTTGACGGTCTGGGTGATCACCACATGCCCATCAGCACCGATGATCCGGAAGTCCAGCGCTGGTTCGATCAGGGCCTGATGCTGACCTACGGTTTCAACCATGATGCCGCCGAGCGCTCGTTTCTCAAGGCGGTCGAGCTCGAGCCTGAATGCGCCATGTGCTGGTGGGGTGCCGCGCTGGTGCTGGGGCCGAACATCAATGCGCCGATGCCGACGGAGGCCAATGCGCCGGCGTACGAACGCTTGCAGGCCGCAGTTGCGCTGGCACCGGCGGCCACCGAGCGCGAGCAGGACTACATCGAGGCACTGGCAAGGCGATACGCGGACGATGCGCCGGAAGACCGCACCGGCCTGGATGAAGGCTACGCCGAGGCCATGTCGGACCTGGTCGACAAACATCCGGATGATCTCGATGCCGCCACCCTCTACGCCGAGTCCCTGATGAATCTCCAGCCCTGGGATTTCTGGGAGGACGATGCGACGACGCCCAAGGGCAACACCCGGGAGATCCTGAGCGTGCTGGAGTCGGTCATGGATCGCTCGCCCGAGCATCCCGGTGCCTTGCACCTCTACATCCATGCCGTCGAGGCTTCCGATGGCGAAACGCTGGAACGAGGCGAGTGGGCAGCCGACCAGTTGCGTGACCTGATTCCCGGCTCCGGACACCTGGTGCACATGCCCTCGCACATCTATGCCCGCGTCGGCCGCTGGCGGGACGCGGCAGCGGTCAATCGCGACGCCATCAAGGCCGATGACGCCTACCTGGCGATCTGCCGGCCGCAACCCGGGGTTTACCCGCTGGGTTACGTGCCGCACAACCACCACTTCCTTTGGTTTGTCTCGTCCATGATCGGTGATCGAGACACCGCACTTGATGCCGCCCGCTCGACTGCCGAGCGCACCAGTGACCCGGAACTGATGCGGGCTCCCGGTATGGAGGCGATGCAGAACTTCGCCTTCACGCCAGTATTCGCCAAGGTCCGTTTCGGAATGTGGGAAGAGATCGCCGATGTGCAGCCACCCGATGAGGATCTGCCCTACATGACCGCACTTTGGCATTATGCCCAGGCCCTGGCCAGCTTGCGCATGGACCACATCGATCAGGCCCGGAAGCACCTTGCGGGACTGAGTGAACTGTCCGGGCATCCGGCCTTCGACGAGATGCTGTGGTTCGGCCGCTACCCGCTGACTCACGGCGTCCGTGTGGCCGAGCGGGTTGTCGCCGCCGAGATCGCCCGGGCCGATGGTGACAAGGAAACCGCCATCAGCCACTTGCAGGAAGCGGTGGTGATCGAAGACGGCATTCCCTACGATGAGCCGCCGGGCTGGCACCACCCCGTGCGCCAGATGCTTGGCGCTGTATTGCTGGAGGCCGGTCAAGCGGCACAAGCCGAGGCAGTCTATCGCGCCGAGTTGCGAAGAAACCCCGAAAATGGCTGGTCCCTGTTCGGTCTGAGGCAGGCCTTGCTGGCGCAGGAACGCCAAGACGAGGCTGGCGCCGTGGCAGCTCGCTTCGAGCAGGCCTGGGCCGATGCCGATATCGAGCTTTCCGCCTCCTACTACTGATGAACTGGGTTAAACGCCTGTTCCTGCTGGTGATCCTGTGTGCCGCTTCGGTGGTCGCCTTACTGCTGTTTCAGTCCGGCCCGCCCGGTGCCCCGGAGTTGCGGGCGGGCGTGGCGCTGGAGGCGCCCCGTGTGGTCGATGGCTTCGAGCTTGTCGATCACAACGGGGTGGCGTTCGGACCTGACAATCTCAGGAATGGCTGGAACCTGATATTTATCGGCTTCAGCCATTGCCCCGACGTGTGTCCAGCCACCTTGCATGTGCTTGGCCGCGTTGACGAACGCTTGCGCGACCAGGGCCGGGCATTGAACACGGTCTTTGTCAGTGTCGATCCGGAACGCGACACGCCGGAAGTGTTGTCGGAGTATGTCGGTCACTTCGGTGACCACGTGGCCGGGGTGACCGGGGCGCACGATCAGCTCGAAGTATTCAGCAGTCGACTCGATTTTGCCTATGTCAGAGTACCGGGCAGTGCGGGTCGCTACACCGTGGATCATTCCGGCGCGCTGGCCCTGGTCGATCCGCGGGCAAGGCTGGTCGGGTATTTTCTGCCGCCGTTCGATGCCGACGCATTGACTGATGACCTCAGCGCGGTGATCGGCGGGTACTGATTCGGAATGATCGTCAGGGTTGGCGTCATCGGTGCCGGTGTGTCCAGATCGTTGATTCGCTGAGTCAGCGTGCAGCCGGGTCGACCAACTCGAGTTTGACCCGCCGGTTCTGCCGACCCTTCTTTTCGATCTTGCGCACGCGCACCGGACCGATTTCCCCAGTTCGGGCGACATGGGTGCCGCCGCAGGGCTGCAGATCGACCCCGGGAATATCGATCAGGCGAATCCGGCCGGCGCCTTTGGGCGGCTGGACCGACATCGTCTTGACCAGTTCGGGACGCTCGTCGAGTTCGGACTCGTCGATCCAGCGCGAGCTGACCGGGTGGTCGGCCTCGATCAATTCATTCAATGCCTTTTCGACTTCCGCCTTGTCGGGGGCGTCGGGCAGGTCGAAGTCGAGCCGGCCGCTGCCGTCGCCGACCTGGCCGCCGGTGACCGGGTAGGGCAGGACAGCGGAGAGCAGGTGCAGGCAGGTATGCATGCGCATCAGGCGGTGACGCCGGTCGAAGTCGATGATGGCGGTCACCTCGGTGCCGGCAGCCGGCATGGCACTGCCGTCGGCCAGAACGTGCACGATGGCGCCGTCGTCTCCGTGGCAGGTGTCGACGACGCGCGCTTCCCCGCCGTTCCAGCGCAAGACGCCCGAATCGCCGGGCTGACCACCGCCTTGCGGGTAGCACACGGTGGCGTCGAGGATCACGCCCTGTTCGGTGACCGATTCGACCCGTGCCGTGCATTCGGTGCGGTAGGCTTCTTCCCTGAACAGTGTTGCGGTCATGGCAAGTCGACTTCGGCGATGGTCCGTGGTCAATCGTCGTCGCGGTAGATGCTGATTTCGACCGAGCCGTCGGTGCGGATGGCGGCGCGGTACATGCCGGCGGTGTTGAACGGCATGGCGACATTGCCCTGTGCATCGACGGCGATCACGCCGCCGTCGCCGCCGGCCTCGACCAGCACCTGGTTGACCACCGTGTTGGCGGATTCGGCCAGGCTCAGGCCGGCATGACTCATGCGGGCGCAGATGTCGTAGGCGACCACGTGGCGGATGAAGAACTCGCCGTGGCCGGTGGCGCTGACCGCGCAGCTGCGGTTGTCGGCGTAGGTGCCGGCACCGATGATCGGGGAGTCTCCTACCCGGCCCCAGCGCTTGTTGCTCATGCCACCGGTGGACGTGGCGGCGGCCAGGTTGCCGTCGGCATCGACGGCCACCGCGCCGACGGTGGAGAACCAGTCTTCGGACAATTGCGTGCTGGCCTGCCCCTCGTCGGACTCGCGCGCCTGGATGTCGCGCAATTGCTGGAGGCGGAAGTCGGTGATGAACCAGTCGTCGTCCTTGAACTCAAGCCCGTGATCGCGGGCGAATTCCTCGGCACCGTCGCGCACGAGCATCACATGCGGGGATTTGTGCATCACCTTGCGCGCGGCGTGGATGGGACTGCGGATACCGCGCACGCCGGCCACCGCGCCGGCATCGAGCGTGGCACCGTCCATGATGGAGGCGTCCATTTCCACAGTGCCGGTGTTGGTCAGAACAGCACCGCGGCCGGCATTGAACTCCGGTGCGTCTTCCAGCACCTGTACCGCCGCGGTCACGGCATCCATGCTGCTGCCGCCTTCGACCAGGATGCCGTGTCCTTCGCGCACTGCGCGCTCGAGTGCGTCACGGATGGCTTGTTCACGTTCCTCGGTCATCTGACCGCGCTCGATGGTGCCGGCGCCGCCGTGAATGGCAATGGCAATCGGGGCATCAGCCATAACGACCCCCGGCAGCAGCAGGGCGAGAATGATTAGTCCGCGTTGCATCATTGCAGTATTCCTTGTTCGAAGCAGATTTCATGACGGTTGAAGTCTACCATCGCCGCTATACTGGCCCCAGCCCAGTTATGGAGGAAAAAGCCGATGCCGGTGGCCGTCACCCTGTTGTACGCCAGCTTGCTTGCCCTGCTGCTTCTGTTGCTGTCCTGGCAGGTCGTCGTCCAGCGGCGACGGTTCAAGGTCGGCGTCGGAACCGGTGGGCAGGAGCCGCTGGAACTGGCCGTGCGCGCGCATGCCAATTTCACAGAGTATGTGCCGCTTGCGCTGTTGATGCTTCTGGTCCTGGAGTTGGGCGCGGGCGTGCCGGTGTGGTTGCTGCACCTGCTCGGTGTGATGCTGGTGGTCGGACGCGCGATGCACGGACTGCTCGGCCTCAACCGCGGTGCCGGTGCATCGCCGGGGCGTTTCTACGGCACGCTGCTGACCTGGCTGATGCTGCTGATGTCAGCCGTCGCCGGACTGATCGTCGTTGCCAGCGGGTGGCTGGCCGGCTAACCCGGACCAGTACAGGCCAGTGTAGATTTTCGGATCGATCGCCAGGCCGGCATGGTGACAGTCGGCCAGCCAGGCATCAATGTGTTCGCGCCCTATCCTGTGAACGATGATGTCCTCGCTGTCGTCACCACCGCCGTCGCCGGTGCGAACCAGGTCGTCAGCGCTTATGAAAGTCACCTCCTCGTCGGTCAGCCCGGCTGAAGTCGGGCACCGCATCAGTGCTCGCAGTGCGCCGGCGCGCCATCCGGTTTCTTCCTCCAGTTCACGTCCGGCGGCCTCGATCAGGGATTCCTCCTCCTGTCCGACTTCGTCGCCGACCAGACCGGCCGGCAGCTCGATGGTTCGCCGGTCCACCGGAACTCGATGCTGCTCGACCAGCAGCAGTTCCTCGTCGGGCGTCCAGGCGATAATCACGACTACCCGGTGTCGTCGAAGCACGTATTCCCAGCCGTTGCGCGATCCCAGGGCGATGTAGCGCCCCGAGTGCAGTATCCTTGCATCCTGACTCATGACTTGTATTCCCGGTTCCTGCCGGCCAGGGAAGCGATCGGACTGAACAATCGTCCCGGAACGCAGTCCCAATGCCGCAGCGACCCATTCTAATGAATTCCACAACAGGAACGATTATGCGCATTTTCCATTCTCTCCTCCCGGTCCTGGTGTTTGCACTGCCGCTTGTGTCGGCAGCTCAGGAAGGTGACGCGCCGCCGACCAGTCAGCAATTGCCGCACTGGCTCAACCAGGCGGCCCATGCCTTTCATGCCGAGGATCACGAGGCCTGGGTGGAGGCGACCCAGCAGCTCCACCGCTTGCGTCCCCACAATCAGGATTTCATGACCCACCTGGTCAAGGGGTACGCGTTGACCGGCAATCTCAACGCTGCCTTCGATATGATGCTGACCATGCAGCAGCAAGGGCTGGCCGTCGACTGGGATTCGATCGAGGAAGTGGAGCCCATGCGCGGCACGCGGCTCTACGATCACCTGCGCGACTTGATGGACCAGGCCGGGCAGCCGTTTGGCGACATCGAACACTGGTCGACCCTGGACGAGGGCGTGGTCATGCCCGAGGCGCTTGCCCGGCAAGATGAGCGCATGTTTCTGGGGACCGTGGCCGACGGACACATCCTGGTGAGCGATAACGATGGCGAAAGCTGGACGACTTTCGCATCGCCCGAGACCGTTCCGGAACTGCAGGGCGTGTTCGACCTGGTGGTCGATGCAACGGGCGATTACCTTTGGGTCGCCACCGGTCGGGTGTCGCAGTTCCAGGGCGAGGCCCGCGAGGATGGTGTCCAGAGCAGTCTGTTGCGCTTGTCGCTTGAGTCGGGCGAGCTCGATGCCGAATTTCCGCTCAGCAGTGGTAGCGGTCGCAACCTGATCGGCAGCCTGGCCGTGTCTGCCGACGGCACCGTCTTCGCCGCCGACACCATGGCGCCGATGATCTATCGCATGGATGACGAGGAGGAAGGCTTGCGACCTTACTTCGGTCATCAGAACTTCACCAGCCTGCGTGGAATGGCACTGGGGGGCGACGACCGGCTCCTGTACATCGCCGACTACGAACTGGGCATCTTCGTCATCGACGCCAAAGGTGCGGAACAGGCCTGGAAGCTAGCCAGGCCCGATACCCTCAACGAGGGTGGCATCGACGGACTGTTCTTCTGGGATGGGCACCTGGTGGCCATTCAGAACGGCATATCGCCGCAGCGCGTGGTTCGCCTGGAACTGGGGTCGGATGGTCTCGGGGTGGTCGCAGTGGCACCCATTGCCGCGGCACATCCCGAGTTCGATACCCCGACCTTTGGCGTGATGGACGGGCAGCACCTCTATTTTCTTGCCGGTAGTCACTGGCATCATGTCGATGCCGAAGGCAACCCGCGTGGCGCCTTGCCCGAGGTGCAGGTACTCAAGCTCGATGTGGATGAAGCTACCGTTCGCATGTTGGGAGAGGAAGCGATGGAGCAGTTTCAGCGGCAGCAGCAGGGGCAGTGACCCAAGCTGCAAGCTACAGTTCACGTACCCGATGGAGGCGCTCGCGCAGCGGGCGCCCGAATCCCAGTCCGTCGAGCAGCGCATCGAGTGAATCACTACAGCCCCCATTGCAGCGGAGTTGTACCGGTCGTTCGATGTGGGGTATGTCGCTGGTCAGTCCGGTCAGACGGCGTGCCAGGCGCGCCGCCGCTTCGTGCTCGCGCAATCTTGCCGCGAGTTTTTTCGCACCCCTGATCTTCAGCCAGGCAATCTCGTCGAGACGCGAATAGATCGCGTCCAGATCGCCGAAGTGCGTCAGCAGGGCACCGGCCGTCTTCGGTCCGACGCCCGGTACGCCGGGAATGTTGTCGACAGCGTCGCCGGCCAGCGCAAGAAAGTCGGGGATCTGCCAGGGATGCACGCCGAAATGCGCATGCACACCGGCAGCATCCAGCCGGCGCCGGCGCGAGAAATCCCACCACGTATCACCCTCACCGATCAGTTGAGCGAGGTCCTTGTCGCCGCTGACCACGCAGACCGGGTGTTGCCGCTTGCGGCAGTCGGCGGCCAGCGTGGCGATGAGATCATCGGCTTCGTAGCGGTTGTCGGCGAAGACGGCGACGCCAAGCGAGCGGGCGAGATCCTTGCACCATGCAAACTGTCGCTTGAGCTCCTCCGGCGCGGGGTCGCGATTGGCTTTGTAGTCGGGATAGATCTCGTTGCGAAACGGGCTGGTCAGCGATTCGTCGAAAGCGACGCCGACCTGCTCGGCCCGTGTCTGTTCGAGTAACTCGCAGAGGAACCGGGCGAAACCGTAAACGGCATTGGTGGGGTTGCCCGCCGGGTCCATGAAACGGTCGGGCATGGAGTGCCAGGCGCGAAATACGTACACGCTGGCGTCGACAAGGTATGCGGGTTGTTGTGTGGCCATCGCGTTCATTATGCCGCAGACTCTTGATGCCTGCCGGTGACCGGTGGGTAATGCTCAGGCAGGTAATAGCGGCTGGCCGGATTCCAGGCGTTTTCGGAGTACGCTGTTGCGCGGAAAGTGCGCGAGCAGAAACTCCATCTGGTCGGCGAGGATGCGGCGGCCCTGAAGGTAGACGTACTCGGCATGGGTGGGTGTGAAGGGAATGGCCAGCAACTGCATGCCCGATTCCTCGGGTGTGCGTGAGCCCTTGTGGTTATTGCAGCGCTTGCAGGCTGTGACCACGTTGGCCCAGATGTCGGCCCCGCCCTGGGCCAGCGGCTTGACATGGTCGCGCGAGAGCATGCGTTCGGGGAATTGTTCGCCGCAGTACAGGCACAGGTTCTCGTCACGCCGGAACAGCGCCCGGTTAGACAGCGGGGGCGTGTAGCAGTCGTAGAACCGGTGGGCGTCGGGGTGTGAACCCTGGGTGGCGATGATGGCATTGACCGGGATGCGGGTCTGGCGCCCACTGCGGGCATTGATGCCGCCATGCAATTCGTAGAGTACGCTGCCGAGCGCGTAACTGACCTGGCCAAGCACAATAAGGCGAACCGCGGACTGGTAGCCGATCCATTCGAGCGGCATGCCGGTAACGTCGGTGCGCAAAACTTGTTGATTCAAATTCAACATATTGTGCTCCGCGGGTCGATGCAGCCCCACATGTGGGGTGGTCATTCCCGATCTGCATTCATATCATCCGGTTTTTGGCCGCAAATGCAAGGGGTCTGCCGAAAAATCTCCAGGCCCGGTTGTGCATGAAACCATTCGTTCCCATTTCCAGTCCAAAGTCGCGCTGGAAAACCATGAGGATGATGACCCCATGCACAAGTCAGTCCGGATCTGCCTGACCATGATTCTTCTTGTCTTTACCGTGCCCGCCTGGTCGTCTCTGCCGGCCGAGGTGGATGGTGAACCCTTGCCCTCGCTCGCGCCCATTCTCGAACAGGTCATGCCAGCGGTAGTCAACGTGCATACCCGTACCCGTGTCCAGGTGCGTACCAGTCCGTTCTTCGATGATCCCTTCTTCCGTCGTTTCTTCGATTTTCCCTCCGTGCCGCGCGAGCGTGTTCAGCAAAGCCTGGGCTCGGGCGTGATCGTCGATGCCAGTGCCGGACTGATCCTGACCAACAACCACGTCATTGACGGTGCCGACGATATTGCCGTGATGCTTGAGGATGGTCGTGAACTGTCGGCGGAGTATATCGGCAGTGACCGCGACACCGACCTGGCGGTCATCCGCATCGATGCAGACAACCTGCACGAGTTGCCGCTGACCGATTCCGATCGGTTGCGGGTAGGCGATTTCGTGGTTGCGGTGGGCAACCCCTTTGGGCTGGGGCAGACGGTAACCTCGGGGATCGTCTCGGCACTGGGGCGCAGTGGTTTGCGCGGACTGGAGTACCAGAACTTCATCCAGACCGACGCCTCCATCAATCCCGGCAATTCCGGTGGCGCACTGATCAACCTGCGTGGGGAGCTGGTCGGTATCAACACCGCCATCTTCACGCCGTCGGGTGGCAACGTCGGCATAGGCTTCGCCATTCCCGCCACCACCGCCGAGCACGTCATGGCGCAACTGGTCGAGTTCGGCGAGGTGCGTCGCGGCAGTTTCGGCGCCGAGGTTCAGGACCTGTCATCGCAGTTGCGCGAGGCGCTGGAGGCCGATGTCCATCGCGGTGCAGTCATCACCCGGCTCGAACGTGACGGCGCCCTCGACGAGGCCGGGCTGGAGCCTGGCGACGTGATCGTGGCCATCGACAATCAGAAGGTGACCGGTGCCGGGGTCTTTCGCCATATCGAGGGGCTGCTGTCGGTGGGCACGACCGTGCGCGTCGCTTACCTGCGCAACGGGCGTGAACGTTCGGCCAGCGTGCGCATAGAGGAAGACCTGGACGCACGTATCTCCGGCCATCGACTCGACGACCGGCTTGACGGCGTCGTGCTGGCACGTATTCCCGACCGCTCGCGGGCCCAGGGTGTTCTGGTCAAGGACGTCCGCCGCAATTCCGGTGCCTGGCAGGCCGGGTTGCGATCGGGTGATGTGGTCGTGGCGATCAACCGCCAACTGGTCCGCAACCTCGGTGAGTTGCGCGAGCAGTTTCCGTTGCCGGAGGAGCGCGAGCTGGTCCTGGAAATTCGGCGCCGCGGCACTGGTTATCTGGTGACTCTGGAGTGATGATCGAAGTAGCGTGGCAGTGGACTTGATGGTTTTCACCGCACAAGCAACGCGCTTTCCCTACAATGGCACCACACTCGAACCTGTTGATTCAAATGCATTTCAAGAGAATCATCACCTTCGCGTCGATTCTGGCCGCGTTGTCTTTCGCCCCGATTGGCCAGCTTGCCGCCGAGCCCGAGGAATGGGGCGATCACCGGCTGGTGCCACGTGTCGACGGCAGCGAGATCATCACCTACCGGTTCACCGAATATGATCGTGTCACGCTGACTTTCGGCCCGTACGATGACGGTGAGTTTCCGGATGAACGTGAGTTCGAGGGCGAGCACACCCAGCTGACCTATCTCCTGCGGGACACGGCGGTCAGCACGCTGCAGGTCAAGCGCGCCTATCGTGAAGGTCTGGAGCAGGCCGGTTTCGAAATCGAGTTCGCCGGCAGTGGCCGGGATGATCTGGGTCGGCGTTTTCACCGCTTCGACACATTTGATCGCGATCGGCCTAGCGGACTCACTGTGCATCACCTGGGCTGGCCACGAAGCCGCAGCGAACGCGACATGCGATTTCTGGCCGCCAGCCACGAAGAGGAAAGCGTGTACGTCAACGTGTTGATGTACAACAATCGCCGTGACGATGGTCAACCGACCATCCGGGTTGATGTTGTCGAGAAGCCACAGGAAGAAGTGTCACTCGACATGGCCGATCCGGAAGAGCCGGATGAACAGCCGACCGAGCGCGACGAAATCATCGCCGCCCACGATCGTGAGGATCTCAGTGCCGAGGATATCGAAGCCGGGATCCTGGCCGAGGGCCGGGTGGCCGTGCGCGATATCCTGTTCGAGTTCGACAGTGCCGAGATCATCGACGAGTCGGCCGACGCCCTGGCCACCATTGCCGATGTGCTCGAGGACAACGCCGAGCTGGAGCTGCTGATCGTCGGCCACACCGACAACGTCGGCGACTTCGAATACAACCTCAACCTGTCGATGGAGCGCGCCCGGGCAGTTGCGGCCTGGCTGCAAGACGAGCATGGCATCGACCAAGCGCGCTTGCAATCGGCCGGCGCCGGCATGATGGCGCCGGTGGCGACCAACCGCAACGAGGACGGCCGCCAGCAGAACCGTCGCGTGGAGCTGGTCGAACTGTGATGCATTGAACCGACATGGAGTCGGTCCGCCGGTCGGTGATGCCGGCCGGCGTGCTTTTGTTTCCTTCCCTCAGGTTCACCGAGACTTCATCGGGCTGAAACCAAAACAACGGATTGGATGACGACAATGCTTGCGCCCGTGCCGGGTGAACACGGGTCCGTGCGGGCCGGTTTGCCCGCGCCCCAATTGCAGGCTTTTGCAGAAGATAGGGAGTCGTCATGCGCTTGATCATTCTCGCGCTGCTGGCAGGTTTTGCCGGCAGCGCATTCGCACAATCCGAGACCCTGGCCTACTGGGCCCAGAACGATAACAATTTGCCCGGTGGGGGATTCGGCTTCCAAGTCGGGGACTTTTCCCAGGGCGCCGATGCCGGCAGCCTGGCCGAAGATGCCGAGCTTCGCCTCGGCAATTTCGTCGAAAAGAATACCGACGGAGTCTACGACTGCATCCAGAGCTTCGGCGGAACGACGGTGAACGCGCTGGACGGTTTTGAAGGTGGTGGCTCGCTATCGCCGCAGGGCTGTGCCGATACCGCCAACAATGGCATGTACATAGAGCTGGCGGTCAGCACCGTTGGCTATCAGGCACCGGTGATCAGCTGGGCCCAGCGCGGTACCGCCTCGGG
>SKXY01000105.1 GCA_007128175.1 Wenzhouxiangella sp.
AAACCCGGATACAAGCGCTTGAGCGCGGGATCCTTGTCAACCTCGCCCGTGTAGCTGTAGCCGCTTTCGTACTTGGCTCTTGCCGCTTTCAACGCCTTGAGTTGCCAACCATCGCTTTCCGGCTCCTCCGGCCTCGCCATCAACAGGGCAAAGGCGGATTCGCAGGCAACCGGCAAGGGCCGCTGCAGCCCTTCGAGCCAGTGCTCAACCAGTTGATTCAGTTGCGAACGTGCCTGCGACGCTTCAACCGGACCCAGTCTGATCACACCGTGAGGCGCAACCAAAATCGTCTCCAGCGCCAGACCGCCGGCACAAGCGGCCAGATGCAGTGGCCAGGCGCGTACCAGCTTGGCCCAGCGCGGTTTGCCGTTTTTTTCGAACAGGTTGCTGGCGCTGGGCAGAATCAGTGCCCTGCCATCACCGGAGCGCCGGCGCATGCGCGGCAACCATTCTTCGAGCATGACCGGCGAACAAGAGTTGAATTCAAACTTGAACTCCAGTGGTTGCGGCTCGCTGACCTCAGGCCACTGTTCCAGCAAGACACTATAGTGTTCTCCGGCGCGTTGGGCTTCGGCTGTTTGCTCTTCAAGTATCGTTTCTCCGCTCTGCCCGACTGGCAGGCTGCCGCTCAAGCGAATACGCTTGCCGCAATGCTCCAGCACATCCGGCCACCTCGAAGGCTCGTCGCAGCCAAGCAGAGCATCGAGCAACTCATTTCGGATTTTCCATTTCTCGAGATGATCCAGATTGAATGGCTCCTCGTCGGGCAAGGCAACCTCGTCGTGCCCAAGTTGGATCTGCAGTCGCATCGCCAGAAAATGGGCGACCGGACTGGCGAGAAAACGCCCGAGGGTTGCGGTCGTCACCGGCTCGTTCGGCTGCCAGTGCGGCAGGGAGTCGAGCGCCTGCCAGTCGACGTCGACGGCATCATGCGCGGCTCGCCATTCACGCGCATAGGTGAAATGCCGGTCATCGGACCGGAAATAGTCGCGACTGAACGGCTGCAGCGGATACTCACAAGTCAGATGCCCAAGCAGGTGCAGACCGGGGTCGCTATCGGAATCGTCCGCGGCACCATCCAGCTTCCACCCAACGGCAATGTGGTCGCGCAATTGACCCACCAGTACCGACGGCGGCAACTCGGTATTGTTGCGAACGCTGCGGCCGACCCAGCTCACATAAAGGTACTCACGCGCCGACAGCACGGCTTCGAGAAACAGGTAGCGATCATCCTCGCGCCGTGACCGGTCACCCGGTCGGTAGTATTCGCTCATCAGGTCGAAATCCGCCGGCTTGCGCGTGCGCGGATAGTCGCCCTCATTCATGCCCAGCAAATACACACGCTTGAATGGAATCGCCCGCATCGGCATCAGCGTCGAGAAATTGACCGTGCCGGCCAGGAAGCGGTGCGAGACAGTATCGGCGTCCAGCGCTTCGATCAGGCAGTCGCGGATCACCTTATGGGGCAAGTCGTCGGCCACACCGGTGTCGGCCAGCGCCGATTCCAGCCCGGCGATGGCCTGCTCGATACGGTAGCAAGCCAGTTCGTCCTCACCATCCTGGGGCAGCAGAAAGTCATCGACAAGATTACGCAGGCGGTCAATCCAGTTCTGGGCACCGGTAGCTTCAGTCAATGCGCGCCAGTGCAGGTCGAGCTTCTCGACCAGTACCGCCAGCCGCCCGACCAGGTCGGCATCACCGCCCCCGATTTCGTCATAAGGCTGTATGCCGGCAAATGCTTCGCTATCGCCACTGGCATAGGCCAGCAACAGCCGCCGGAGACCAAACATCCAGCTATTGGTTTCGTAGGTCTCGTCGAGATCGAAGCGAGCACGATGAGCGCCATGCAAGCCCCAGCGAATGCCGCTGCCTTCCAGCCAGCGGGCAATGCGGTCCAACTCGTCTTCGCCAATGTCGAAGCGGGCTCGAACGGCCGGCACCTGCAACAGATCGATGATCTCGGGGCTGGTCAGGCGGGCGTCGGGCAAGTCCAGCAGAGTCTCGAATACCCGCAGGCAGCCGGACGTCAGGCGTTGGCGCTTATCGCCAATGCTGTAGGGAATAAACCGCGGATCGCGCTGGCCGTCATCTTTACGATCTTCAAGCGTGCCGAATACCGCCTCGATATGAGGCGCATAGGCATCAATATCGGGCACCATGACGATGACGTCACGTGACTGAAGTTGCGGATCCTCGCGCATGGCCTCCAGCAACTGGTCGTGCAGTATTTCGACCTCGCGTTGGCGGCTGTGGGCCATGTGGAAAGTGATGGAGCGATCATCCACCGAAACAGACTCGCGTTCGGCCGGATCTTCGGGCGCCGGCACGAGGTCGAGAATCCCCTGTTGCAATTGATGCAGCAAACAATCCGACGTGCCGGCAATGTGTTCTTCAAACACATCGATGCGCTCAAACCAGTGGCGATAAGTATCGGGCTGATCCTTTTCATCCAGCAGGGCGATGAAATCACGACCCTGACGCCC
The DNA here is from genome assembly GCA_007128175.1 of Wenzhouxiangella sp. Classification (GTDB taxonomy): domain Bacteria; phylum Pseudomonadota; class Gammaproteobacteria; order Xanthomonadales; family Wenzhouxiangellaceae; genus Wenzhouxiangella. The sequence goes on from SKXY01000105.1 coordinate 2,484, forward strand.
CCAGGCGGCCAGCAGCGGATTGGCATGCTGGTGAAAATTCTCGTTGGTGAGATTGTCGGGCCATCCGCGACGCAGCTTGAAGCGCTTGCCTGGCTGACTGCGCAACAGATCGCGATCCTGCACGATGTCGGCCCAGAAATGCCGGCAGGGATTGTGCACGCAGATCAACACCTCCGACTGGGTTGCCAGCGCCTCGAGCCCTTCGATCAATTGCGTCGACAGCGAGCTAATGCCAAATACCACCACCCGCCTCGGCAACCCCGCAATCGATTCGCCCGCCTGTTCAGCGGCACGCAGACGGCTGACGAATGCATCATGCAAGTGGGCACGGCTTGAACGACGAGAGTCCTCCGAGATGGCGTGCGACACCTCGCGCCAGAACGCCGGCTGCCAGCGCTGACGCTCGGGAACCGGTCGAGTCTCCCCCTTTGCGGTGATCAGCCGGTCCTGACCCTGCTCCCAATCCAGCAACCAGTCGGCACGATAGAACTGGTACTGCTCAAACAAATCAGCAATGGCGATCGCCAGTTGAAACGGTCGGCGCGGGTTCCGGTCACGATCGAGGAAATCGGCCAAGGGCTCGAAACCCGGCTGCCGGCTTAGTCGCGGCAAGAGGCTGTAGACCACCCAGCGCAGACGAACGGCATCGAAAGGTGCATGATCCGGCAGCGCCTGCTCCCCCAGCACGATGCGATAGGCATCCCAGAAAAACTGTGCCGGCAACAGGAAGTCGGCCGAGGCACTAATCCCCAGCCCCCCTTCGGCCGGATCACGCGCCAGTGCCAGTTGCAGCCAACGGCCGATGCCGTTGGACTGGATGAGGATCTGCTCGTTCTCCAACGGTGCCAGGGGATACCGGCGCAAGTGAGCAGACGCCAGATCGCGCAGGATTTCGGGCCGGTTGGAATGGACAATGGCCAGACCTTTGCCCGGACCATCATTGCCCGATTGCGAGCCTTTTACGCCCTTCCCGCCGGCGGTCCGAAAATTGTTGGATGATTGCTGCAACGCGACTCCTCTAAAACAAGATTCTTGTCGTCAAACCGGCCGATGTCAAATACACCGACCCTCGAAAAAGTGGGGCGGCCCGAAGGCCGCCCCTGCCCCCTGGCGCCCCCTCCAGAGGGCCCCTTTTCCCCTTCCCTTGCCAGGCGACAAACCCCATCCTACGGAAGCCTGCGACACGGAATGTCGGGAAGTTTCTCATCCGGGATTCTCAGAACCTGAGAAACGTTGAAGGGGTTGTACGCTGGACCTACTCGACGCCGGGTGGCGCATGGGCGGCGTCGAAGGCCTCGGCACCTCTAAACATCCCGTCCGTCTCGATCTCCTCGGACAGGGCCCATCCACTCAGGTCCTGGTTGAACGAGTCTGTATTCGAGAACATGCCGGTGGCATCGCGAACACTCGAGATGTCCCAGCTGCCGATGTCCTGATTGAATGCATCGGCACTGGTGAACATGTGTCGGGTGACGGCGACACTGGAGACATCCCAGCCGCCGATGTCCTGGTTGAATGCATCGGCGTGCGTGAACATGTTGCTCATATCGGTCACAGCGGAGACGTCCCAGCTTCCAATATCCTGATCGAATGACATGGAATTGAAATTGCCATTGAACATGTCGCTCATGTCCACGACGTTCGAGACGTCCCAGCCACCAATATCCTGGTCGAAGGCCTGTGCACCTTCAAACATTCCGCTCATGTCGGTCACGCTGGACACATCCCAGCTCCCGATATCCTGATTGAAGGACCCGGCACCCTCAAACATGCTGGACATGTCGTTGATGCTGGAGACATCCCATTCACCGATTTCCCCATCGAACGCCTGGGCCAGGAAAAACATGCGATACGTGGACGTCACGGCCGAGAGGTCGGGTGTGTCAGTGGCTGGCATGGTCAGGTGTCCGGCGCCGGCAAATGCCCACTCCATGCTCGTCCACTTGATCGAACCCCATTGGTCGATGGACTTCAGCTTGTGGGCATTGGCTCCCTTCCGGATATCCCCGCCGGCGCCCTTGTGAAGATCCATTCGCGAGACATTCAGAAATATACGCGGGAAATCACCGGAAATGGCGACCTGGTAGGTGCCCGGCTCGGCGTAGGTGTGTGCGGGATTTGGATCGGTACCGGAGACGTCCTCTACCGTCCCGTCACCCCAGTCGATCGTGAAGTCATACTCGGTGTCCGGGGCCGTCGGGATGAAGATTTCCTGTCCGGCTTCTGTTGTCTCCCAGGTGGTGATGAAAGCACCGCCATCTTCCGCTCGTGCGACAGTTGCGCACGCAACAGCCGAGATCAGCACGGTCACGCCAAGGAG
>SKXY01000120.1 GCA_007128175.1 Wenzhouxiangella sp.
CCGGTGTTTCGAGGAACTGCTTGCCGCCAAAGGCGAGGTCAATGAACTGAAGAACCATGTCGAACGCGTGCTGCATCGCAAGGTGACCGACGGAGACGCTGCCGGCGCGGTCGACCACTGGCTGCACCATCGCGACTCACTCGACGGCTGGGAACCCAGGAACAGCGCCACCCGCCATCGGATGGCGCTGGAACTGGAAAAGCGGGGCGAACACCGTATGGCCGTGCGCCTGCTGCTCGCCCTGCCAAGGATGGACCCACGCTACGGCCGATTGCCCGAAGCATGTCTCGATGCCGCCCGCATGCTCGAGGAACACTTCGCCGACCATACCAGTGCGGAACCGCTGCGCCGATTCGTGCAAACACGCTATCCCGGGCGCGCAGCCACTTGGTTCGAGAAACACCGGCTCGACGACAGAAGCCTGCAGGAGCAGATGAGCTAGCCAGCAAACGCCTGACGGGTAAAGTTGACCGGGTCGCCCTCGCTGACCAGTACGTTGTCTTCGATCCGGATTCCGCCGAACGGCTGCAGCGCTTCGACCTGCGCCCAGTCAATCCGGTCGGCATACTCGCTGGTACGCAATCCCTCGAGCAAAGAGGGAATGAAATACAGCCCCGGCTCGATGGTGACCACGTTGCCCGGCTCCAGTTCGCGGGTCAGACGCAAGGCCGGGTGCGGCTCCGGTGCCGGTCGCGCCTGGCCCTCGGCATCGACCAGGCCGGCGACATCGTGCACCTGCGCGCCGATGTAATGCCCAAGCCCATGCGGGAAGAAGCGGCTGGATACACCGCTCTCGAGCTGGTCTTCCGGCGACATCTTCACGATGCCGGCATGCTCGAGTATGCCGGCAATGGCCAGGTGCGTGCGCAGGTGCAGATCGACGAAGGACACACCCGCGCGCACTTCGTCGCACAGCTGGCGCTGGGCACGATCGACCGCCTCGATCAGGGCGGCGAACTCGACATTGTCCTCGCCGGTCCAGGTGCGGGTGATATCGGCGGCATAACCGAGCGAATCGGCACCGGCGTCGAGCAGAAAGCTCAGCGACTGCCGGGGACGAACGGGATTGCGGTACTGGTAGTGCAGCACGGCGGCGTGCTCGTTGACCGCGCAGATCGCGTTGTAGGGCAGTTGGTCCTGGTCCTGGCCGACAGCGGCAATATAGGCCAGGTGGATTTCCAGCTCGCTGCCGCCGTCACGGAATGCCTGCGCAGCAGCCAGATGGCCGGCCACCGCACGCTGGTTGGCACGGGCCAGGCACTCGCGCTCCCACGCGGTCTTGCGGGTGCGCGCCTCGTCGAGACGCCACATCAGTTCCGGTGCATTGAGGTCAGCGCCATCGAGCAAGTGTCCGACGGCTCGCTCATCGCCGATTACCGCCAGTGCACGCTGCTCGGCAAAGCGCTCGTGCCAGCCTTTGGCACTGGTCACGACTTCGACATCCAGGCTGTCGGCCCACCATGAGGCGGGGCCTTCCGGCGGCAGGTGCCAGAAATCGTCCGGCTGGCAATACCACAACCGCGGCTTGCGACCGGGCCTCAGTTCCAGCAGGCAATCGGGTGTGAACGGCTCGGGCACCCAGGACACGAACGGGGCATGGGCACGAAACGGCGGATGCTGATCGTCGAACAACCGATTCTCCGGGCGACCGGAATGAATCAGCAGGCCGTCATAGCCCAGTTCGGTGAGCGCTTCGTCGATTTCCTCGCGTCGATGCTCGATGTGACGGGCGTAAAGCAGCGCATCGGGATTCGGCATGGGGATTTCCTGATCGGTTAAACTCGTGGGTTATCCCTTGATTGTAGCGCGCTGGCGCAAACCTTTGCCTGATGACGATTCGGATCCACAACACGCTGACCCGCCGCAAGGAAGATTTCGTACCGCTCGACCCGGAGCGAGTGACGGTCTACGCCTGCGGCCCGACGGTCTATAACTACGCTCATATCGGCAATGCACGGCCAGCGGTGATTTTCGATTTGCTCTATCGGGTCCTCTCGCGCCGCTACCCCAAGGTGATCTACGCACGCAACATCACCGACGTCGACGACAAGATCAACGCGGCAGCCGCCGAACAAGGCGTGGACATCGACGTGATCACGCAACGCTTCGCCGCCATCTATCACGAGGACATGGCCGCCCTCGGCGTTAACCGACCGACGGTGGAGCCGCGCGCAACCGATCACATCGATGACATCATCGCCATGATCGAGAAACTGATCGAGCGCGGCTTTGCCTACGCCGCCGAGGGCCACGTACTGTTCAATGTCGAGAGTTTCGATGATTACGGCAAGCTTTCGAAACGCGACATGCGCGAACTCATCGCCGGCGCCCGCGTCGACATCGCCCCCTACAAGAAACATCCCGGTGACTTCGTTCTGTGGAAGCCCTCGAGCGACGAACAGCCGGGCTGGGACAGCCCCTGGGGCAGGGGCCGCCCCGGCTGGCATATCGAGTGCTCGGCGATGAGCGCGAAGCACCTGGGCGAGGTCATCGACATCCACGCCGGCGGCCAGGACCTGGTTTTCCCGCACCACGAAAATGAAATCGCCCAAAGCCGCTGCGCCCACGGCACCGACACCTTCGCCCGCTACTGGATGCACAACGGCTTCGTGACCGTCGACAAGCGCAAGATGTCCAAATCGCTGGGGAACACGCTCATCGTCCATGAACTGCTCAAGCACTGGCCCGGCGAGGTCCTGCGCTACGTCCTGCTGTCGGCCCATTACCGCCAGCCACTGGACTGGTCGGAAAAGGCGCTGGAACAGGCCCAGGCCACGCTGGACCGGCTCTACGGCCTTCTGCGCGACCACCAACCGGCCAGGGCTGGCGAGGCCGATACCGACGCCGCGGTGATCGCGGCGCTGGAAGATGACCTCAACACGCCCACCGCACTGGCCGAAATCAGCCGCATTGCCCGCGAGCTGACTGGCGCCGATGATGACCAGGCACCACAACTGGCCACCCGACTGCGCTCTTCCGCCGAGCTGCTCGGGTTGCTGCAGGCAGCGCCCGAGGACTGGTTCGCCAGCCGTCAGGCCGATGTGGACATCGACGAAAACGAGATCGAGGAACTGATCCGTCAGCGCAACCAGGCCCGGGCGGATCGGGATTTCGCCACCGCCGATCGCATTCGCGACGAGCTGAGCGGTCGCGGCATCGTGCTCAAGGACGGGCCGGAAGGCACCAGCTGGGAGGTGGCCACGCAATGAGCATCGACCAGGCGCAGCGCGAGATCGTCGACGAGTTCAGTCTGTTCGACGACTGGATGGATCGCTACCAGTACCTGATCGACCTGGGACGCAAGCTGCCCGAACTGCCCGAGCAGGACAAGAGCGACGACCGGCTGCTCGACGGCTGCCAGTCGCAGGTCTGGTTGATTGCCGAAGGAAATGCCGACCGCCTGGAATTCAGGGCCAATTCCGACGCCGCCATCGTCTCGGGGCTGATCGCCCTGATCCTGCGCGTCTACTCCGGCCGCAGTGCCCGAGAGATCCTTGATTCGGAACCCGAGTTCGTGCGCGACATCGGTTTGAGCCAGCACCTGTCCCCGACCCGCGCCAACGGCCTCAATGCCATGCTCGGCGAGATTCGCCGCCAGGCAGAACTGGCGCAGGCAACAGCAGACAGCTAGCGGTTGTCGCGCATCTGCTTCTGCTTGAGCTCCCAGCGTTCCTGGGCATCCAGGCACAACGTCGCAATGGGACGTGCCTCGAGACGGGCCAGACCGATTTCTTCACCGGTCTCCTCGCAGAAGCCATACGAACCGTCGTCGACCCGCGACAGCGCCTGGTCGATCTTACCCAGCAGCTTGCGGTAACGGTCCCGCGTCCTCAGCTCCAGGCTGTTTTCGGTTTCGCGGCTGGCGCGTTCGGCTTCGTCGCCGACATCACGCACCTCGCCACGGAGATTGTTGATCGTCTCCTGCGACTCCTCGATCAGGTCTTCTCGCCACTTGAGCAGCATCTGGCGAAAGTATTCCAGATGCTCCTGGCACATGTATTCCTCGTCTTCCGAGGGCTTGTAGCCTTCCGGCAATTCCACGGTCTTGCTGGGCATTGACTGACAGCCTCTACGCAGGTTGTTGCAAAACCGCCGATTATATATCCTAGAGGCGACTCAAGGGCAACCCCCCATGCAAACCATACTCATTTTTTTCATCCGGGCCTATCGATATCTCCTTTCGCCCTGGATCGGCGGCCAGTGCCGGTTTGACCCGACCTGCTCGGTCTACGCCATGCAGGCCATCGAGATGTACGGTGCCGCACGCGGCAGCTGGATGGCGTTCAAGCGCCTGATGCGCTGCCATCCGCTCTGCCACGGCGGCAAGGATCCGGTGCCCGGAAACGAGGACCAGCACGCTTCATGAACCGCTGGCTGATTGCCAATGCGCGCCTGGTCAACGAAGGTCGGGTGATCGAAACCGACATTCGTGTTCGGCACGGACGCATCGAGCGGATCGACTCCGACCTGACCACACGACCCGGCGAGACGATGATCAACGCGCGCGGACGCTACGTCATGCCGGGCATGATCGACGGCCAGGTACATTTCCGCGAACCCGGCCTGACGCAAAAGGGCAACATCGCCTCGGAATCACGGGCGGCGGTGGCCGGCGGCATTACCAGTTACATGGAAATGCCCAATACTTCCCCACCAACAACGACTCGCCAGGCACTGGCCGACAAGTTCAGCCGGGCGGCTGGACGCTCTTCGGCCAACTACAGCTTTTACCTCGGCGCGAGCAACGACAACCTGGACGAGGTTCGAGCCACCGGACCAAACGAGGCCTGTGGCCTGAAGGTATTCATGGGCGCATCATCCGGCAACATGCTGGTCGACAAGCCAGAAGTCCTTGCCGGCATTTTCAAGCACTCCCGGCTGATGGTGGTCACTCACTGCGAGGACAACCCGACCATCGAACGCAATCTGGAGGCTGCCGTTGCCAGGTACGGCAAGGACTTACCCGCCAGCGCGCATGCCGAGATCCGCTCGCGCGAGGCCTGCCTGAAATCGAGCAGACTTGCCGTCGAGCTGGCGAAGGAGCACGGTGCCCAGCTGCATGTCCTGCACCTGAGCACAGCCGACGAGGCCGCCCTGTTCGACCCCGGACCGGTTGCCGACAAGCAGATCACGGGCGAGGCCTGCATCCATCACCTTTATTTCATCGACGCGGATTACGAGGCGCTCGGCAACCTGATCAAGTGCAACCCCTCGATCAAGACCGTCGCCGACCGCAAGGCGCTCCGGCAGGCCCTGCGCGACGATCGCATCGACTTGATCGCCACCGACCACGCTCCGCACCTGTTGAGCGAGAAAACCGGCAGTTACGAAACCGCGGCTGCCGGCCTGCCGCTGGTGCAGTACGCGCTGCCCGCAGCCTGGTCGCTGGTCGCCTCGCGCACCCTTACCCCCGAGCGCCTGGTCGAGAAAACGGCCCACAACCCGGCCACTCGGTTTCAAGTGGCCGAACGCGGCTTCGTGCGCGAGGGCTACTGGGCCGACCTGGTCATGCTCGACGACGGCAAGCGCACGATCGTCGACAACCAGCCCATGCTGTCGCAATGTGGATGGACACCTTTCGCCGGTCGCAAACTACCGGCCAGCGTCGCCGCCACCTGGGTCAACGGTCACCTGGTCTGGCGTGACGGGTTGCTCACCGGGGTGGTGCCGGGGCAGAAGCTGGAGTTTTCGCGGGGTGGTTAGGTTGTTGTTTCGTCGTTTAGTCGTTTGGCGGCCAGCGATAGGCAATGGAGCCGCCAACGGCAGCCTGATGCCGCCGCACTTTCAGTCGACCAAGAGACGAAGCTACAAAGCGACGTAACTACCCCGTCAGCCGCCGAATATCGGCTCCGAGCTGACGGAGCTTTTCCTCGATATTCTCGTAGCCGCGATCGATGTGATATACGCGATCAACCACCGTAATGCCTTCGGCGACCAGGCCAGCCAGCACCAGGCAGGCCGAGGCGCGCAGATCAGTGGCCATCAACGGGGCTCCGGTCAGCTTCTCCACTCCGCGAATGATCACGGCATTGCCTTCCAGTCGCATATCGGCCCCCAGGCGCTGTAACTCCTGCACGTGCATGAAACGGTTCTCAAACACGGTCTCGCGCACCACGCCGGTTCCGTCGGCAATGGCGTTCAGGGCAGTGAACTGGGCCTGCATGTCGGTAGGGAAGCCGGGATATGGGGCCGTGGTCACGTCGACCGCCTTAGGTCGCCGCCGGCCCATATCCAGTTCGATCCAGTTCTCACCGCTGTTGATTTCGGCTCCGGCCTCTTCGAGCTTGCCCATCACGGCGTCGAGGGTATCGGGACGAGCATTGGTGACGCGAATCCGGCCACCGGTCATGGCCGCGGCGACCAGGAAAGTGCCCGCTTCGATACGATCGGGAAGCACCTTGTAGTCGTAGCCGTCGAGCCGCTCACGCCCGGTGATGGTGATGGTATTGGTGCCGTGACCGGAAATCTCTGCCCCCATGGTGATCAGGCACTCGGCCAGGTCGACCACTTCGGGTTCCTGGGCGGCGTTCTCGATGACTGTCGTGCCGTCGGCCAGGGTGGCAGCCATCATGATGTTCTCGGTGCCCGTGACCGTCGCCGTATCCAGCACCACGCGCGCGCCTTTCAGCCGCTCGGCCCGGGCAACAATGTAACCGGCATCGACGTGAACTTCGGCGCCCATCGCCTTGAGCCCCTTGAGATGCAGGTCGACCGGGCGTGCGCCGATCGCACAACCACCCGGCAGGGATACCTTGGCCACGCCCTGTCGCGCCAGCAGGGGCCCAAGCACGAGAATCGACGCACGCATGGTCTTGACCAGGTCGTAGGGAGCGGTGTCGCCGGCGAGCTTGCGGGCATGCATTTCGACGCGGAAGCGATCGCCCAGCGAGATCTCGACGCCCATCTGGCCCAGCAACTCCATGGTCGTGGTCACGTCCTTTAGATGCGGCACACCGCTCAGCCCGCAGGGCTGGTCGGTCAGCAGCGAGGCCATGAGAATGGGCAGGACGGCGTTCTTGGCGCCGGAAATTTCGACCGAGCCGTCTAGCGGCCGGCCACCGGCAATCTGGATTCGGGCCATCAGGGTTTCATCCGGGAGTAATTAAGGGGCGATCAGTCGGTGATCTCGTCGGGGGCCTTGAGAACCAGGCTCAAGGCATGAATCTCACGCCCCAGCGAAGGTCCAAGCGCTTCGTGAACGCGGCGATGGCGCTGAATGCGGCTGCGGCCGGAAAATTCGTCGCTGACGATGCGGGCCACGTAATGCACGTTGTCGTCTGAGTCGACACGCACATCGGCACCCGGCATTGCCTGTAAAATAACCTGTTCGATTGCAGATGGATCCATATTCAAGCACTGTCCGGCATCGGGTGAGGACAGTGTATTGGGTTTGTGCGAGTTCTTTTCCAGTCTACTGCACTCTTGACCGACTCTTCACCAGCGAGCCTGTAGAAAAATCGACTGATGAGCCTGACCATTGCACTGCTGGAGCTGGCAGCCGGCTTCGTCCTGCTGATCTGGGCCGCCGACCGGCTGGTCAGCGGTGCATCTGCGCTGGCGCGTAATTTCGGCGTACCCACGCTCATCGTCGGGCTGACCATCGTCGGCTTCGGCACTTCGGCACCCGAAATGCTGGTCTCGGCCATGGCTTCGCTGCGCGGCAATCCGTCGCTGGCCATTGGCAATGCCGTGGGCTCCAATATCGCCAACGTCGGCCTGATCCTCGGCCTGACTGCACTGATCTATCCACTGAAGGTCGAGCGCGTCACGCTCAAGCGCGAATTTCCCGTGCTCGGCGTGATCATGCTGGTCACCCTGGCGCTGATGTGGAACCTCAACTTCAGCCGGATCGACGGTCTGATCCTGATTGCAGGCCTCGCGCTTCTAGTCGCCGGCATGATCGTGCTGGGGCTGACCCAGGGCAAGAGCGACCCGGTCGCAGCCACCCTGGTCGACGAAGTGCCCCAGGACATGACAACCCGGACGGCATTGATGTGGACCGGCCTCGGCCTGGTCCTGCTGCCGTTGAGCGCACACATCCTGGTCAACGGCGCGGTCGGCCTGGCCACGATCGTCGGCGTCTCGGAGGCGGTGGTCGGCCTGACCATCGTGGCGCTGGGCACCAGCCTGCCGGAACTGGCCGCGGCTGCGGCTTGCGCATTTCGCAAGGAAGACGACCTCGCCATCGGCAACATCCTGGGTTCGAACATGTTCAACTTGCTGGGCGTGCTGGGCATCGCCGCCCTCATCCACCCGATGGAGATCGAGGCCATACTGCTCCATCGCGACGTGGCGGTCATGTTCGTGATCACCATCCTGCTGTTCGTCCTGGTCTGGCGTCGCAAAGGGCCGGGCCTGATCGGCCGACCGACCGCCTTGCTGCTGTTTGCCGGCTATATCGGCTACCAGTCGACGGTCATCGGCCAGGCGCTTGCCGGATAAGGAGTAAACTGTTCCACCATGGTTGATCCACAACGCATTCACCGTGCCGCCACCGAAGTTCTCGAAACCGAGGCCCGCGCTATATTGGCGCTGGCAGACCGGATCGATGATCACTTCATCGCCGCCTGCAGGCACATCCTCGATTGCTCCGGCCACCTGATCGTCACCGGCATGGGCAAATCGGGACACATCGCCCACAAGCTGGCCGCTACCCTGGCGTCCACCGGCACACCGGCATTTTTTGTGCACCCGGCCGAAGCCAGCCACGGTGATCTGGGGATGATCCGCAACGACGACCTGGTGCTGGCGCTGTCGAATTCCGGCGAAACCGAAGAGCTGCTGCGCCTGCTACCTGGGCTCAAGCGTCTTGGCGTCAAGCTGGTGGCAATGACGGGCAACCCGGCCTCGACCCTGGCGCGCTACGCCGATGTTCACCTCGACACCAGCGTCGACCGCGAGGCCTGCCCCCTGGGGCTGGCGCCGACGGCATCGACCTCGGCCCAGCTCGCCCTGGGCGACGCGCTTGCCATCGCCTTGCTGGATGCGCGCGGCTTTACCGCTGAAGACTTTGCCCGTTCGCACCCGGCCGGCACGCTGGGCCGGCGACTGTTGCTGAAAATCAGCGACATCATGCACAGCGGCGACGATCTGCCCACGATCGGCAGCAGCGCGACCATCGCCGATGCCATCGTACAGATGACCCGCAGCCGCCTGGGCATGTGCGCCGTCATCGACGACAATGAGCTGGTCGGCATCGTCACCGACGGCGATCTCAGACGCCACCTCGACGACATGGGCGACATTCGCAGCAACACGGTGGCCTCGATCATGAGTCCCAACCCGCGCACCATCGCCGCCGACGAACTGGCTGCCGCTGCCGTAGAGTTGATGCAGAGCCACCGAATCCAGGGCGTGCTGGTCACCGACCGCAATGGCCGGCTGGTCGGTGCACTCAACTTCCAGGACTTGCTGCAGGCCGGTGTCGTATGAGCACGCATCGCCTCAGCGAACTGGCCCGAAAAATCGAGCTGGCGGTGTTCGATATCGACGGCGTGATGACCGATGGTCGACTCTTTTTTGCCGACTCCGGCGAGCAGATCAAGGCGTTTCACGTACGCGACGGCCTGGGTCTTAAGGCCCTGATGAAGTGCGGCATAGGCGTGGCCGTGATCACGGCCCGGACCTCCGGCGCACTCGATCGGCGCATGTCCGAACTCGGCATCGATCGCGTGATGCAGGGACACCAGGACAAGGCCACCGCCCTGGACCGGCTGCTCGAAACCGAGTCGATCGAACCGGCATCGGTTTGCTACACCGGTGACGACTTGGTCGACTGGCCGGCCATGCGACGTTGCGGCCTCAAGTGTGCCCCCGGCGATGCCGACCAATGGATCCGCGAACAGGCCGACTTCATCACCCGAAACCCCGGCGGTCGCGGCGCGGTGCGCGAGGTCTGCGAACTCATTCTTGACGCACAAGGCAGGCTGGCAGCCTGGCGCGACGGCTTTCGGTGAGCTGGCGCATCATCATTGCCGCCTGCCTGGCCCTGATCGCAGCAACCCTGCTGCGTACCTGGCTGCCCGTCGACAGCGTTTCGGCACCCGACATCACCGCGCCGGATACCCGATTCAACTATTCCCTGACCGATTTTGCCGCCAGCTTCCGCGACGAGAATGATCGACTCGAACTGGAGATTTCAGGCCCGCGCCTGGAACACGAAGCCGACGCACGCGTGGGCCGCTTGAGCGAGCCCCGCTTCCACATCGAGCCCGATGGCGCCGACTGGCGGGGCCGCGCTCTCACCGGGCTGATCCTCCGAGAGAACGAAGAACTGGTTCTCGAGGATGACATCGAACTGATCCATGCCCACCCCGATGGCGAGATCCGGGTACTGGCAGAGACTCTGCACCATCACCGTACCGAGCGTACAATCACATCCGACGCGCCGGTAGAGATTCACCAGGCGGGCTCCTGGCTCAGAGCCGGTGGCCTCATCATCCGGCTGGACGACAACACCATCGAGCTGACCAACCATGTACAGGGCACTCTCAAGCCTGCTGTTCGCCATCGCACTGACAGCGACGACGCTGATCGCGGCTGAGTCTCCGGGCGATGAACCGATCGACATTCGTGCCGACAGCGGTCGATTCGATGGTGGTCAGGGTGCCACACGACTCAGCGGCAATGTCCTCATCGCGCGCGGCGAAACGGAAGTCAGTGCCGACGAAGGCTTCGCCTTTCAGGGTGATGACCGCAGTTACGAACGCTTCGAACTCGAAGGCGACCCGGCCACATGGCGCGCCGTCGATGAGGAAGGTGTGGAAATCCACGGTCAGGCGGGACGCATCGTTTACGAAGTGGCCAACAACCGCGCCACCCTTTCCGGAGGCGTGCGCATCGAACGCGGTGAACTCGTCGTGCAGGCCGACTCCGGTCAGGCACTACAAGCCGAAGGGCGATACGAGCGCATCGAACTCGACGGCACCCCGGCACGCTGGTCCACGGTGACCGAGGAAGGTCGACGCGTGGAGGGCGAATCCGATCGCATCATCCACGACCTGCTCGCCGAACAGGTCGTCATGGTGGGCAATGCGCGCGTGCGCGAGCCGCGGGGATCGTTCTCCGGGCAACGCCTGCTCTACGACCTGCGCACCCAGGCCACCGAGGGCGAGGGCGGCATCCACATGATCATCGACCCGGAAGCCATCGACGAGCGTGCCAACGACGGGCAGCAGGACCGATAGCCGTGCTGATTGCCGAACAACTCTCCAAGTCCTATCGCGGTCGCGCGGTAGTCGATGGCGTGACCCTGAACGTCGATACCGGCGAGGTGGTCGGCCTGCTCGGCCCCAACGGCGCCGGGAAAACCACCTGTTTCTACATGGTCGTGGGCCTGATCGCGCCGGATGCGGGCACCATTCGCATCGGCCAGCGCGACCTGACCCGCGCCAGCATGCACCAGCGGGCACAACGCGGACTCGGCTACCTGCCCCAGGAAGCCTCGATCTTCCGCCGCCTGAGCGTGGCCGACAACATCATGGCCATACTCGAACTGCGCCCGGATCTCGACCGTGCCGGACGTCGCGCCGAGCTGACACAACTGATGGAAGAGTTCCATGTCTCGCACCTGGCCGACCAGGCCGGCATCAGCCTGTCGGGCGGAGAACGCCGGCGCGTGGAAATCGCCAGGGCTCTGGCGGCCAATCCGTCGTTCATCCTGCTCGACGAACCCTTCGCCGGCGTCGACCCGATTTCGGTCGGCGAGATCCAGCGCATCGTCCAGCAACTGGCCGCCCGCGACATCGGCATCCTGATCACCGACCACAACGTGCGCGAAACACTCGGCATCTGCGACCGCGCCTACATCATCAGCCAGGGCAAGGTCCTGACCTCCGGTGCCCCGGCCGACGTCATGGCCGACGAAAACGTTCGCAACGTCTATCTCGGCAAGGAGTTCCGGCTCTGAGGCGGTTTGATCGAAAGTGGCTCCGTTTCGGGTTTTGGCGCCGGATCCCGAGCTGAGAAAGGAAAAACGTAAAACGTGAAACGGTGGGATTGCCGTGCTGCTCTTCTTTCAGAGGTGGCCAATGGCGGGACGCTGACCATTCGCCACCATGCATCCATTCTCGGCAACGAACCTTCCCCCGTTTTTCGATTTCCGTTTTCCGTTTTCCGTTTATCCCGCTCGACGCTGGCGGCAATGCAATCCGATCGGCCCAGTGGCCCGAATCTTGCAGTTACCGTAGAATCGGACCCATGAAACAAGGCACTCGCCTCCAGCTCAAACTCGGCCAGAAACTCAAGCTGGCGCCGCAATTGCGCCAGGCCATCGCCTTGTTGCAACTCAACCGCATCGAATTGCGCCAGCACATTCGTGAGGTACTCGACACCAATCCCCTGCTCGAACGTGCCGATGAACCCGGCACCGACGGCGAAGAAGCGGGAAACGACGCGGACGTCGACCTCGACTACGAGGATGATTACGGGTTCGATGACCTGCCGGAAGGCTTTTCGGTCGCGCGCGACGCCCCCAATTACGACGAGTTCATCAGCGACCGCGCCGATGAATCGCTGCAGCAACACCTGCTATGGCAGGTCAACCTGTCGGGCTTCAACGAAACCGACGAAGCGATCGCCCGCGCCATCATCTACGCGCTCGACGAGGATGGCTATCTGGGCGATGACATCACGACGCTGCGCGGCTCACTGGCGCCCGAGTACCTGGTCGGCGAAGACGAGATCCTGGCCGTGCTTGAACGCATCCAGCACTTCGAGCCAGTCGGCGTGGCCAGCCGCTCGATCGACGAATGCCTGCTGGTCCAACTCAGGGCCATGCCCGCCGCCACCCCTTCGCTCGGACTCGCCTGCCATATTGTCGAACACCATTTCACGGCGCTCGGACGACAGGACATCGACACCCTGTGTCGACACACCGGCGTCGCGGCCGACGAAATTCGTGACGCCATCGGCGTCATCAGGCGGACCAACCCCCACCCCTGCTCGCGTTTTTCCAGCGACAACGAAAACTACATCGTGCCCGATGTCTACGTGCACCCGGCCGAAGAAGGGTGGCGGGTCACACTGAACCCTGACAGTGACCCCGGGCTGCGGCTCAACGACATGTACGTGAAACTGGCCCGCCAGAGTCGCGGGGAAGACAAGAAATACCTCAACGACCGTCTTCAGGAGGCCCGCTGGCTGATCAGCGGACTGGAGATGCGCAACCAGACCCTGCTGGCGGTCACCCGCGCCATCGTCGAACGCCAGCATCCATTCTTCGGGGAAGGCGAGACCGGCATGCGTCCTTTGCTGCAACGGGAAGTCGCCGAGAAGATCGGCGTGCACGAATCGACCGTTTCCCGCGCCACCACCCAGAAATATGCGCATACGCCCCGGGGAACGTTCGAACTCAAGCATTTCTTCTCTGTGGGCATCGACACACGAGACGGCAACCAGGTGGCCGCCACTGCCGTCAAGGCCAGACTGCGCCGACTGATCGGCGAGGAGCCGGCCGGCAAACCATTTTCCGACCAGGCGCTGGCCGAAGGACTGGCCGAACAGGGCATCCTGCTGGCGCGCCGGACCGTAGCCAAGTATCGCGAACAACTGGGTATTCCGGGATCGGCTCAGCGACGTCGTGCAGCCCGTCTGCAAACAGCCTGACGACCCGGTCGTCACTGGTATAAGATTGGCGCATCACCGCCAAGGAGTCCATTCATGCAACTTGAAGTTACCGGCCATAACATCGAAGTGACCCAGGCCCTGCGTGCCTACATCTCCGAGAAGGCCGAACGGCTCGAACGCCATTTCGACAACCTGATTTCGGCCCATTTCGTGCTGCGGCTCGACAAGCTGGAACACACGGCCGAGGCCACGATCGGCGTTGGCGGCCGGACGAATCCCATTCATGCCGACGCCGTGTCCGAGGACATGTATGCGGCAATCGATGGACTGATCGACAAGCTCGACCGACAGGTCCGCCGCCACAAGGACAAGGTCACGGATCATCGTGCGACACGCCCCACCCCCCCACAGGCCGACTGAACGGACCGCCTGACTTTCCGGCAAGCTGTCATGCACCTCACCGATGTCCTCGACGTCGACCGCATCGCGGTCGACATCACCGTCTCCAGCAAGAAGTCCCTGCTGGAAAAGGCCGCCGCCCTGCTGGCGTCCACCTCCGATAGCGCCGATTCGCGCGATATCTTCGAAAGTCTGTGCCAGCGCGAGCGGCTGGGATCGACAGGGCTTGGCCACGGCGTTGCCATTCCCCACGGCCGAGTGACCGGCCAACAAACCGTCGCCGGGGCCGTGATCCGACTCCAGAAGGCCATCGATTTCGATGCCCCCGACTCCGACCCGGTCGATCTGTTCTTTGCCCTGGCCGTTCCCGACAAGTGCACGGACGTGCACCTGCGCCTGCTGGCCGATATCGCCGAACGGCTCGGCCGGGAGCAGCAACGACAAGCCATTCGTGAGGCCGCGGATTCCGACCAGTTGTTGAGGTTGCTGTCCACCGACCTGGCCGAACCGCCACGGCAATGACCACACGGATCACCCCGGCCGAACTCCATGACCAGTTTTCCGACCGCCTCGGTCTCGCCTGGATCTGCGGCA
Source organism: Wenzhouxiangella sp. (assembly GCA_007128175.1). GTDB lineage: Bacteria > Pseudomonadota > Gammaproteobacteria > Xanthomonadales > Wenzhouxiangellaceae > Wenzhouxiangella. The sequence continues at coordinate 14,560 of SKXY01000120.1, forward strand.
AACGCGAGGCGCGCCGGCGTGAAATCAAGCCGACCGGATTTCATACCCGTCCATCGCTGGTCGGCTTCCTGAACCTCATCCACTCCACGCGCATCCAGGTCATCGGGCGCGAGGAGTTCGACTGGCTGGAAGGCCTGGATTCGCGCATTCGCTGGGAATCACTGGCGCGCATCATGGATTCGAGGCCTGCCGCCATCATTGTCGCCAACGGTCTCGAAGTCGCCGACGATCTCGAGCAACTGGCACGCGAAAGCAACACCCCGTTGCTGACCTCCACCCAGCGCGACTGGGAACTGGTCGAGTTCCTCGAATACCAGATCGCGCGCCGGCTCGCGCCCCGAACCACGCTGCACGGCGTATTCATGGAGATCTTCACCATCGGTGTGCTGATTACCGGTGATGCCGGCACCGGCAAGAGCGAGCTGGCACTGGAACTGATTTCCCGGGGACATCGCCTGATTGCCGACGACGCCCCCGAGTTCACCCAGCTTACGCCCGATATCGTCGAGGGCTCGTGCCCGCCGGTACTGCGTGAATGCTTGGAGGTGCGCGGACTGGGCATCCTCAATATCCGGCGCATGTTCGGCGATGCCGCGATCAAATCCAAGAAGTACCTGCGCCTGATTATCCATCTGCACATGCCCGAGCCCGGCGATGAGGAAGGCGACCGACTTCACGGTGACGACAGCATGCGCGACGTGCTCGACCTGAAAATTCCGCAAATCAACCTGCCGGTGCTTGCCGGCCGCAACATGGCGGTGATTGCAGAGGCCGCGGTACGTGACTTCATGCTGCGCATGAAAGGCTTCGATGCCGCCGCCGAGTTCGTTGAACGTCACGGCCGGCTGCTGTCAGATCAGAAATGAACAACGCTCTCTCACTGATCATCATCAGCGGACTGTCGGGCAGCGGCAAGACCGTGGCCCTGCATGCCCTTGAGGATCTGGGCTACTACTGCGTCGACAACCTGCCGGGCAATCTGTTGCCGGAACTGGCCAACGAGGTGCGCAGTCAGCCCGAGTGCTATCCGCGTGTAGCCATCGGCATCGATGCCCGCAGCGGACCGGAAGGCCTGGGTCGGCTGCCCTCATTGCTCGAGGCGTTGCCGGGCGATCCCGGATTCCGACTGCTTTTTCTCGACACCGACGAGAAGGTACTGATCCGTCGCTTCAGCGAAACACGCCGGCGTCACCCCCTGAGCGACCTCGGCGGCCTGGAAACGGCGATCTCGGCCGAGCGCGAATTGCTCGCCCCGATTCGCGAGAAAGCCGACTGGATCATCGACACATCCGAAAGCAATCTGCATCAGCTCCGGCGCCAGGTCTGGCGCACCATCGGCATCACCGAGAACGAGAGCGTACAGTCGGTGGTGCTCGAATCGTTCGCCTTCAAGCGTGGCGTGCCGCGCGACGTCGACATGGTATTTGACGCCCGCTGTCTGCCCAACCCGCACTGGCAACCCGGCCTGCGCGCCCACACCGGGCTGGAAGCATCGGTACAGGAGTACCTGGAACGGCATGAAATCGTCGATGCTTTCTGCGATGACGTACTCGCCTTCGTCAAGCGTTGGCTCCCGGCACTGGCCGAGGACCAGCGCAGCCTGGTGACAATCGCCGTTGGATGTACCGGCGGCCAGCACCGCTCGGTATACGTCATCGACCGCATCGGCAATGCCCTGCGCGCTCAAGGCTTGAGGGTGCTGGTCAGTCATCGGGAGCTGGAGCAATGACCGGCATCGTTCTGGTCACCCACGACGGCCTCGGCGAAGCGATTCGCCACGAAGCCGAGCATATCCTCGGGCGCACGATCAACCTCACCACCGTGGCCATCAGCTACCGCACCGACCCGGAGTCGAGTCTGCACGAACTGCGTGCAGTAATGGCGGCCAGCGCCGATACCGGCGGCACTCTCGTTCTGACTGACCTGCCCGGCGCCACACCGCACAACCTGGCTTACCGCGCAGCGGTCGAAAGCGGCATTCCCGTGGTCTCGGGGCTTAATCTTCCCATGTTGCTGAAGGTCATCAACCATGTCGATGAACCGGCCGACGAGCTGGCCGGCCGGGCGTGTGAAGGGGGCCAGCAAGGCGTGGTTCGCAGATGACCCGCAGGCCCCTGCAACTGACCAACCGGCTCGGCCTGCATGCCCGCGCGGCCAGCAAGCTGGTGCAGACCGCGTCTGGCTTCGATTGCCAGGCCTGGCTGGAGTACAACGGGCGCCGGGTCAATGCGCGATCGATCATGGGCGTCCTGCTGCTGGCCGCCCCTTGCGGCAGTGAACTGGTCCTGGAGACATCCGGAGCTCAGGACGAGGAGGCGGCCGACGCCATTGCCGAGCTGGTCGAACGGCGATTCGGAGAAGACCAGTGAGCCTGGCGCTGACCGGCATCGGTGTCACCAGCGGCATCGCGATGGGCCGCGTCCACCGGCTCACGCCCGGGGAACTTGCGCTGCCCGAGTATCACCTGGAAGCCGACGCGGTGAATACGGAAATCAAACGTATCCGGCAAGCCGCGCAGCGCGGCGAGCGATTCCTTGGCGAGGTGATGGCCCGGGTCAGCGGACGCGGCAGCGAAACGGCACGTGATCTGCTCGAGGCGCACCGGCTGATGCTGCGCGACCCAATGCTGATCGAAGCCACCTGCGAGCGGATCGACGAGCAACGCATCAATGCGGAATGGGCGCTGGCCCAGCAAAGTGAGCAGCTGCAGGAGGAATTCCGCCGCCTGGACGACGAGTACCTGGCGCTTCGGCGTGAGGACCTCGAGCAGGCCGTTGGCCTGGTCCAGCGGGAACTGGCCGACCAGCCTACCACGGAGCTCGATTCCCGCATCCCCCACCATCTCGACCACACCATCCTGATCGCCAGCGAGCTGGGGCCCGCCGAGTTGACCGTGCTCAGCCAGCGCCGCGTGGCCGGCCTGGTCACCGAGCATGGTGCGCCGTACTCACATTCCGCCATCCTTGCCCGCAGCCTGGAGATCCCGATGGTCGTGGGCGTACACCATGCCCTGGAGCTTCTGCAGGAAGGCGAGGAAGTCATCATCGACGGCCATTACGGATCGGTGCTGGCGGATGTCGACGACAACCTGAGACGTCACTACGCCGAGAAGCTGGACTCAACGCTTCGTCATCGAAACGACCTCAAGCGCTACCTTGGACGCCCGTCGCTTACCGCCGACCGTCAGCCGTTCTGCGTGTACGGCAACGCCGAGCTGCCGCTGGAGTTCAAGCGCTGCCTGGATGCAAGAGTCGACGGCATCGGTCTGATGCGCACCGAATACATGTTCCTCGATGAAGACCTGCCCGATGAACAAGACCAGTACCGGGCCTACAGCACGGCCGTGCGTACCATGGAGGGGCGCATGGTCACCATTCGCACGCTGGACGCCGGCGGTGACAAGCTGCCGGCCGCGCTGGAACTGACTCGGGGGCCGAACCCGGCCCTGGGACTGCGCGGGCTGAGACTGTCGCTGTCGATCTCCGATGCCTTCCGCAACCAGCTGCGCGCGATCCTGCGGGCCTCCACGCTCGGCCCGGTGCGCATCCTGCTACCCATGCTGACCAGCGTGGCCGAGATTCATCAGGCCCGGCAGATCATCGCCGAATGCCGCGAGCAGTTGCGTAACGAGGGGCTTCAGATCGATCCGGCATTGCCAGTGGGGGGCATGATCGAAACCCCGGCCGCCGCACTGGATATCGAGCACATGGCGCCGGAACTGGATTTCCTCGCGATCGGCACCAACGACCTGACCCAGTACGTGCTGGCAGTCGACCGTCAGGATGAACTGGTCAGCCACATCTACGACCCCACCCACCGGGGCATCCTGGAGTTGATCGCACGCATCGTCGAGGCGGGCCGGCGCCATGAGCGCGAGGTTACGGTCTGCGGCGAACTGGCCGGCGACGCTCAGGCGGTGCGCATGCTGTTGGGCCTTGGTGTGAATCATTTCAGTCTCCCGCCGGCCCAGGTGGGTGCGGTCAAGAAAAGCCTGATCGAATGCAGCAGCCGTCGTTGTCGCGAGCTGGTCGAAAGCTATCGCACCGGCAACGGTCTGCTCCACGGCCATGACCTGCTTGCCGCTCTGGCCGAGGATCGTTAACCCAGATCAGCCACGTTGATCGGTCACCTTGTCACGTACGTAAGTCGGCTCAAGTTGCCAGGCACTGACCGGCTCGACCGAATCGGCCAGCGACAGCAGCGAACGGGCATCGGGCCAGGCATCGGGTCTTCGCCCGGACAGGTCACCCCCCACCGCCTGCTCGATTTGTGCGCCGTAAACGGCCATTCCGGAACCGGCAGCCAACCAGGGTCCAGGGTGCGGCGCAGTCAGGGCCGAGGGCGGACCAACGCATTCTTCGCCGATGCGCTCGTGAACGCCCGCAACAGTTCCAAACCACGCGGAGTACACTTCGTTCATGCGCGCATCGAGCACGGCCAGAACCGGCCCGGCGGTACCGTCCGGATCGGCGGCACGGGCCAGTGTGCTCAGCGTGGAAACGGGATGCACGGCAAGATCGTGGGCCAGCGCCAGGCCCTGTACCACGCCGAGCCCGATACGGAGACTGGTGAATCCGCCGGGCCCGCGTGACACGACCAGGGCATCGAGATCGGAGAACCCGATGCCGGCCTCGGTCAGCAGCTCGCGCATCCACGGCACCAGCAACTCCGCGTGGCGACGCGGGGCGTGTTCCTCACGCACGCGCACCTCGCCACCCACCTCAAGTGCTACCGAGCAGAAGTCGGTGGCGGTTTCCACGGCCAATCGATTCATGTCTGCAGTCTATCCTTCAGAAATCTTGCCGCCTCGGCGGCGTCGCGAACAGGCGTCATCGGCGGCAGGCTCCTGATGAACAGGCGCCCATAGGGCCGGCTGGACAGACGTGGGTCGCCCAGCACCAGCACACCGAAATCATCAGCCTGGCGAATCAGCCGTCCGGCACCCTGCTTGAGCGCCAGCACCGCATGCGGCAACTGCACCGAGGTGAAGGGGTTTTCGCCGGCCTCGCGCACCGCCTTGAGCGTGGCCTCCAGCACCGGGTCGTCGGGTGCGGCAAACGGCAGCTTGTCGATCACCACCATGCTGAGTTCGCGCCCGGGCACATCCACGCCCTCCCAGAAACTGGCCGCGCCCAGCAACAAGCTGCCCGGATTGTCCCGGAATCGCCTCAGCAACACGGGCCGCGGCGCATCCTCCTGTATCAGGAGATTGAAGTCGCTGTTGGATCTAAGCCAATCGGCCGCCCGCCGCAGGGCACGGTGCGAGGTAAACAGCAGAAATGAACGACCGCCGGCGGCACGCAGCACCGGGAGCACCTGTTCCAGCAGCGCCTCGGTATGGTTATGACTCGAAGGTTGGGGCAGATTTTCGGGCATCCACAGGCGAGTCTGCGCAGGGTAATCAAAGGGGCTCTCGACGACAAGCTCGCGCACACCTTCCAGCCCCAGCCGGCGAGTAAAGTGATCGAACTTTCCACCCACCGCCAGCGTGGCCGAGGTCATGATCCAGGTCGCCGGCACCCGCTCGCGCAACTCTTTCAGCGGACCGGCCACGTCCAGCGGTGTGAGGTTCAGGCCGAAGCGGCCGCGCCGGTTGACGAACCAGCGCACGAAACCGTCACGGCCTTCCAGGAAGTCGCCCAGACCTTCCGCGAGTACCGCGGCGCGCTGGCAGGCATTGGCGAGGTCACGAGTCTGATCAGCCAGCGGATCGAGCGCCATGACCAGCTTCTCCAGCGCCCGCCGCAATGCAGCAAACTCCGAGAGGCAGGCCGACAGCGCGTTGAATTCACCGCGGGCAGGCAGTTCGACACACCCGCTGACGGCCTGGTCGAGCGCGCCGCGCAATTCCTGGACCGGCTCCATCAGCAGCTTCAAAGTCCCGCTGGCCTGGCCGGCGGCGCGCAACGTATCGTTGGCCAGTTCACGGACCTGCCATGCACTGATGCCGCGCGAAAAAAAACGCATGGCCGTATCGGGCACCTGGTGGGCCTCGTCGAGCACCACCGCGTCGGTTCCCGGCAGGACTTCGCCGAAACCGGTCTGCTTAAGCGCCATGTCGGCAAACAACAGGTGATGATTGACCACCACGATGTCGGCTTCCTGGGCCTGACGCCTTGCCCGCACCAGGTGGCAATCGGCCAGGTGCTCGCATTCACCACCCAGGCAATTGTCCTGGGTTGAAGTCACCAGTGGCCAGACGGCTGAGCGGGTCGCGATATCGTCGAGCTCGCTGATCTCGCCCGAGACGGTGTGCTTCGCCCATCGCTTTACCATGCGCAACTCGTCGCCGGCCCCACCGTCGGCCAGCTCCGGGTCGGCCAGGTGCTTGTCCAGCCGGTGCAGGCAAAGGTAGTTGGCCCGTCCCTTGAGCAGCGCCACCTTGCGCTCCAGCCCCAGCGCGCGCAGGGTCATGGGCAGGTCGCGGGCAAACAACTGGTCCTGGAGATTGAGTGTGCCGGTGGAAATGATGGCGCGTTTGCCGCGCAACAGCACGGGCACGAGGTAAGCCAGGGTCTTGCCGGTGCCGGTGGCGGCCTCGGCAACCAGGTCGGCTCCGGAGCCCAGGCACTCGTCGATGGCACCGGCCAGGTCCAGCTGCCCGTCACGCGGAAGATAGGCCGGGAGCGCGGCAGCCAGCGGACCGTCTTCGGCAAAGACGTCAGCCAGCATCAGCCCCGAAGACTCCGCGACGCTCGTCATCTAGAACCTTTCCGGTACCTCGACCTGGCATTGCGCCAGGCGCTCGCGGGCACGGCGCGCGGCATCGTCACGATCCTGCCGTTCGCGTGCCAGGGCGATCGTACGCCAGTTGCGCTGGCACAGTTCACCGACCCGCGGCCCCACATCGAAAGATCGCGAAGCATAATTCTCGGCCTGGTCCCAGGCGCCCTTCTCGAGCTGGACTTCGGCCATGTACTGCAACAGTTCAGGATCGCGCGGTTCAATCCTCAAAGCGCGCTCCAGTAGGATGGTGGTCCGATCCAGGTCACCCGCGTTCTCGGCCGCCCGGGCCGCATCGGTCAACTCAGTCACCGCAGGATTCCTCAGCGGGTAAACCTGCAGCCCGCTGGCCTGTTCGGCCGCCGGTGCACGCACCTGCTCGGCCACGCTTCTATCCTCCACCGGCGCCGGCGGCTGCGTGGCGCACGCTGTCAGCAATGCGGCCAGCGTCAGGATGAAAACAAGTTGCCAATATCTGCTCATGCCTTTCCTGGATCCATTGTTCATTGAATGTCGTTCAGCCAGTGTGCAGCGTTCGGGGTGGCGGGGCAAGTGGTGGGCCAACGCGCGCCGAATCAGCGCTCGTGCCGACTTTTATCGCCGCCAGAACGGCCGTCGGCGCGAGCCCTCGTCCATGCACGGCGACAGCTCCGAAGGCTGGCTGCCGGCAGCAAAGGGAATGGCGACCGCACCCTCGCAGGATTCGCGTGCCAACAACGGAGCGGGCCAGTCAATCCAGTACCACTCGATACCTTCCGGCCAACCGGGGCTGTAGGTGCGCAGCGGCAACGAGGAAAACAGCTCGGCCCAGACCGGCATGGCGCCGCTGGCACCCCCGATACCGGCCGGCGCATGGTCGTCGCGACCGACCCAGACCACCCCCAGCCAGTCGCGAGTATAGCCCACGAACCAGGCGTCCCGGCGATCGTTGGTCGTGCCGGTCTTGCCGCGAATGCCGGGGTCGTTTTCGAGCATGGCCGACAGACTGCGACCGGTGCCGTCGGTCACTGCATGGCGCAGCGCGAAGTCAAGCAGCGAAAGCGCCTCCCGATCGCGTATCGGCCGCAGGCGCATGGGATAGCGACCGATCGACCTACCGTCGGCATCGACCACCTCGCTGATTGCCTTCAGGGTGGTGCTGTAGCCTTCCGAAGCCAGCGGCTGGTAGAGCTGCGCGACCTGCATCGGCGTGAGGCTGACCGAGCCGAGAAAGACCGACGGATGGGGATCGGTACCCGGCACCACGCCCAGTTGCTCCATCAACCGCAGCAGCGGCGCCACCCCAATCTCCAGACCCAGCCTGACTGTGGCCTGGTTGTAGGACATGGCCAGTGCCTCCATAAGGGGCACGGTGCCGTGGCTGGTGCCGTCGTGATTACGCGGCTGCCAGGGGTCATGCCCGGGAATCGGCACCGACAGCGCCTCGTCCTCCAGCGGCGTGACCAGGGTGAAGTTTTGCGGATCGGCCAGTGCCAGCAGGTAAAGGAATGGCTTGATGACCGAGCCCACTGAACGCCGCGCGTCGAGTGCCCGGTTGAAGCCGGCACGGCCACTGTGGCGGTCGCCAACCAGTGCGCGCAACTCGCCGGTGGATGGTTCGGCCAGGACGATCGCACCCTGAAGCTCACCGTCCTCGCGCTCGACCCTGCTCAGTCCATCGCGCAGCGCGCGCTCGGCCTGCTGCTGGGCCGACGGCGACAGGGTGGTGAAGATACGCAGACCGGTGCCGCGCAGGTCCCGATCGCGGTAGTCCGCGCGCAACTGACGCCTGACCAGGTCGATGAAGCCGGCATGCCGGCTGGACCGGCGCACCGAAGCGGCACTGACGCCCAGATTCGCGGCCACGGAACGATCATGAACGTCCTGATCGATCAGACCGGTCTCGAGGAACATGGCCAGCACCTGGTCTCGGCGGGCCCTGGCGCGTTCCGGATTGCGTACCGGGTGATACCAGGAGGCGCCGCGCGCCATGCCGACAAGCAAGGCAATCTGGGCTACATCCAGCGACTGCACCGGCACGCCGAAATAGTATTCGCTGGCCCGACCGAATCCATGGATGGCGTGGGTGCCGTCCTGGCCCAGGTAGACCTCGTTGAGGTAAGCCTCGAGAATCTCGCCCTTGCTGAATCGACGCTCCAGGCTCAGCGCCATCACCGCCTCGTTGAACTTGCGCACGAAGCTGCGATCAGGCGTGAGAAAAAGGTTCTTGACCAGCTGCTGGGTAATCGTGCTGCCACCCTGGGTGACCCGGCCGTGACGCAGGTTGATCCAGGCAGCGCGCACCATGCCGCGCGGGTCGAGTCCGTGATGGTGCCGGAACTGGCGATCTTCCACCGCCTGCACCCCGGTCACCAGCAGCGGCGGGAAATCGGCCAGCGCGACCACGGTACGATCGCGCTCATCGAGTGGCATCAGGCTACCGATTTCCGCCGGCGGCACCCTCACCAAAGCGCTGCCGTCGGAGCCGGTCAGGCGGACGCGCTGGCCCGACAACTCGAGTTGTACCCGCTGGGCCGACTGATCACCGTCGGCAAAGCGGAAGCCGGGCAGATGAATGTCGAAACGATTGCCGTTGCGCGAGTAGCGTCCGATTGTCCTGGCGTCCCCGGCACGCAGACCTGCAGCCTCGAGTTCAACAACCAGGTCATTCGCCCCCAGGTGAAGCCCGTCGTGCAACTCCAGCGCGCGTGCGTAAACGCGGCTGGACTGGCTGAACTGGCGGTCGGCGAAGCGCAGGCCGGCCTCGCGGTCCAGCCACCAGATCCAGGGCCCCAGCAGTCCGGCGCCGAGTCCCAGGGTGAACAAGATCAGACCGACCAGCGCACGCCGCACCCACGGGCGCCTGGGCGGGCGGCTGCGCTTCGCCTTGCGTGCTGGTCGCTTCTTGCGGGTCATTCCGGCCTGGAAGGTGACATGTGCGGGAGATTTGAAGGATAATTGCGCGTTTGCGACAGGATCGGTAACACCATGCGCCGCACGCGCCTGGAGCCCGACGTCGCTTACGTGATTTTACTGGAAAAACAGACCCGGACCGAGCCCATCGTGACAGCGGACGACCAGGACAAGCCGGCCTCTCCCAGCCGGGCCAACAGTGACCCGGAATATCCCGCCGATCAGCAATTCAGACCGCTGGTCGTCGTACTGGCCGGCGATGACAACCGGGTCGACCCAGCCTGGCTGGCGAACCTGCAGTCCACCCTGCCCGGCCGTTACCTGGCCGCCTCGTCCACCGCGACCGCCGGACTGGAAAGCCTGGAATGCGATACGCGGTGCTGGCCGGAACTGGTGAGGCAGGCAGCCAAGTTCGGCGCCGATGACGGCGCCCTCGTCATCGAAAGCGGGCTGGCGGTTCCCGAAGACTTCTCCAGCCGACTGGCCGCACTGTCCCGCTCACCGGAATGCCCGCCCCTGACGTCGTTTGCCGGCAACCACGACGACGTCGCCAACCCCTTCCACGGCCTCGAAGCCGAACTATCACCGGACTGGTGCGATGACCTGGCCCATCTGGCCGGTCGCCGGCAATGGGTCGCAGTCGATCATCGCTGCCCGCGTCTGACCTTTATCTCGGCCAATCCGCCGGAAAATGTCGTTGACCTGGCTGAACGCAACGAGGGCTGGATCTTCGACGGCATCTTCATCCATGACCCGCGGCGCGACCTGACTGCCGGCCACGGACGACACCCGGCCCTGGCCGCGGCACTGGGATCGCTGAGACTGGCGTGCACCCGGCTGGCAGAGCGCGGTGAAATCAACCTGGAACTGCCAGCCATCGGCCGCGACGACAAGGCGATCACCCTGCACATTGCTCACCACTGGGGCGGCGGCGTGGCGCGCTGGATCGACGATGTCATCGCCGGCGACGATCATGGTCACCACCTGGTGCTGGCCGCGCGCGGCTACACCGACGGCAAGGTGCACGGCCAGCGCCTGTGCCTGTACTTGGCCGGCGCGACCCGCGGCCTGCTCGACGAGTGGGTACTGAGTCCCGCCATCGCCGCCACGGCGACTACTCACGATCACTACCGCGAACTCCTGCAGCACATCATCGAGCGCTACGCCATAGGTCGCATCATCGTCTCGTCGCTGATCGGTCACAGCTTCGATGCGCTGCGGACCGGGCAACCGACAATGCAGGTACTGCACGATTACTACCCGGCCTGGCCGGTGCTCGAGCATGACCCGCTGGAATTCGACAACGGCGAAGGCGTGGACCTGGCCGGCGCACTGGCCTCCAACGCCAGCAACCTGCTGTTCGATCGCACCGACGTGGCGTTCTGGCAAGACCTGGCCCGGCAATGGCTGAAACTCACTGCCGAACACGAGGTCTGCCTGATCGCACCGACCAATCAGGTCCGCCGGCGCTGGTGCCGACTCATGGGTAACGATCTTGAACGCATCGACATCGTGCCGCACGGCTTCCAGGGCTGGTCCGGCGCTTTGGACATCCAGCCCACCCCCCGTGCCGACGGGCGTCTCAACCTGGTGGTAGTCGGCCGCCTATCGCCAGGCAAGGGGCTGACCCTGCTGGAGCAGGCACTTCCAAAGCTGCGGGAAGTGGCTCACATCACCCTGGTCGGCTGCGGCCACCACGGCATGCGGCTGTTCGGCCAGGCCGGCGTCAACATCCTGCTTGATTTCGAACGCGAGGCACTGCCCGGCATACTCGCCACCCTGCGCCCCCAGGGCGCACTGTTTTTGTCCACGGTGGCCGAAACCTGGAATTATGTTCTCAGCGAAACCCGCTCGCTGGGCCTGGTGCCGATCGCCACGCGCACTGGCAGCTTTGTCGAGCGCATCGACGACGGGCGCGACGGCCTGCTCTTTGATCCATCGGCCGATGCACTGATCGAGTGCCTGACCAGACTGCGCCGCGATCCGGCACAACTGGTCGATCTGGCAGCCCACCTGCCCGCCGAGCCCGGCGTAGCCGAATCCGTGGCGCACTGGGATCTGCAGGTCGCCGCGCTGGCCCGCCGACTACCCGCCCCGTGCCCGGCGTCGGCGGCGTCCCTGCAAACGATGGTCTTTGAAGCCGACCTGGCCGACAGCCGGGTGGAAATCGAAGGTCTCGAACGACGCAACGACGCACTGTATGCCGATCTGGTCAATCGCACCGAGTGGGCGCGCAAGCAGGAACGCCTCAACCGGGAGCGCACGGATGAGCTGCATCTGGTGATGGAGCAGGCCAGGCAGCAGGCCGACGAGCTCGAGGAGCGCACTCGCTGGGCGCTGTCGCTGGACGAAGCGCTGAAACAGGAACAGGCGCGTGCCGACCATTTGCAGGAATATGTCGAAGCCCTCCATGCCAGCACGTCCTGGCGATTGACACGGCCGCTGCGCTTTCTCACCCGTCTGGCCGCCAATGGCCGCGCCCATCGCGCCTGGAACCCCTGGCAGTGGCCTCGGTTGCTGGGCCAGTTCCGACACAACCTTCGCGTCGGCGGCCTGCGCGGCGCCATTGACCGCATGCAGCATCTCGATGCCCCCGCGCACGCCGCCCCCCCCGCAACAGCGGTGCCTGCAAACGAACTGACCGAGCCGCCGGCCGACCCGGATCCGGTAACCCTGCCGAACGTGGCCCACCCCCGGGTTAGCATCATCATTCCGGTTTACAACAAGGTCGCCTACACCGGCGCCTGCCTGCACTCGATCGTCGAACACACTCCGGAAAGTGACTGGGAAGTCATCGTCGTCGACGACTGCTCGAGTGACGAGACGCCCGAGTACCTGTCGCAGTGCCAGGGCATCCGAGTGATCCGCAACGCCGAAAACTCCGGCTTCATCCGCAGTTGCAATGCCGGGGCCGAGGCCGCCCGCGGCGAGTACCTGGTATTGCTCAACAACGACACCACGGTTACCGAAGGCTGGCTGGATGCGCTGATCGACACCTTCGAGCAATTCGACGACGCCGGCATCGTCGGCGGACGCCTGGTCTACCCCGACGGCCGCCTGCAGGAAGCCGGCGGCATCATCTTCAACGATGCCTCGGGCTGGAACTACGGCCGCGGCGACGATCCCGCCCTGCCCCAGTACAACTTCGTCAGCGAGGCCGATTACATCTCCGGTGCCTGCCTGGCCGTGCGCAAGGCCGATTTCGAACGCATGGGCGGCTTCGATACCCGCTTCGTGCCGGCCTACTACGAAGACACCGACCTGTGCTTCCAGATGCGCACCATGGGCAAACGGGTGATCTACCAGCCCGCCACCACCATCGTGCACCACGAAGGCATCAGCTCGGGCACCGAAGAGAGCAGCGGCACCAAGCGCTACCAGGCCGTCAATCGCGACAAATTCCGTGACAAGTGGGCCCAGGTACTGACCGACCACCCCCCTGCCGAACCCGACCATCAACGGGCCGACCCGGTGCGTCACCTGCGTTTCCGTCGCTTGCCGAAGCGGGTGCTGGTGATCGATGCCGTCACGCCACAGCCCGACCATGATTCTGGCTCGGTGCGCATCATGGCAATGATGACGCTGCTTCGGGACCTGGGCTTCCAGGTGACTTTCATACCCGAGAACATGGCCTGGGTAGCGGGCTACTCCGATGCCCTGCAGGAGGCCGGAATCGAGGTGCTGCACGCACCTCGCACGCCGTCTCTGGAGGCATGGCTGGAAGAACACGGCAGCGACCTCGACCTGGTCATCGTCAGCCGCCACTACGTTCTCGCCCCAATGCTGGCGAAGCTGCGCCGGCTGTGTCGCCAGGCCCGGCTGGTCTTCGATACCGTGGACCTGCATTTCCTGCGCGAGGAACGCGAGGCCGAGGTCACCGGATCCAACGAGATCGCTGCGCGTGCCACCGAGACCCGGCGCCAGGAACTGGCGCTGATCGAACAATCCGATACCACCCTTGTCGTCAGCGCAGTGGAGCGCGACCTGCTCACCGAGCTGCTGCCTGATGCCGACGTGCGTATCGTCTCCAACATCCACCGGGTGCATGGCCGCAAGAGAGGCTTTGGCGAGCGCAAGGATCTGATGTTCGTCGGCGGCTTCCAGCACGTGCCCAACATTGATGCGGCGAAATGGCTGGTCGAAGAGATCTTTCCGATGGTGCGCCAGCGCATACCCGAAGCCCGCCTGCACCTGATCGGCTCACGCATGCCGGCCGAGATCCTGTCGATCGACTCACCGGGCGTGCAGGTGCACGGCTTCGTACCCGAGCTGGAGCCTTTTCTGGAAGGATGCCGACTGTCGCTGGCCCCGTTGCGCTACGGCGCTGGCGTCAAGGGCAAGGTCAACCAGGCCATGAGTCACGGGCTGCCGGTGGTGGCCACCAGCTGCGCGGCCGAGGGCATGTTCCTGGAGCACGGGAAAGACGTGCTGATCGCCGACGATGCCGAGACTTTCGCCGATTGCATCGTGCGTGCCTGCAGTGACGAATCGCTATGGCAACGGCTGTCCGACGGCGCACTCGACAACGTCCATAACCACTTTTCCATGGAGGCGGCCCGTCAGGCGCTGATCGAGGCCTTTCAGCTGGAGTCCGGGTCGGACTGAAGTGGTCGCACCGGCCGCAACAGCCACGGCAACAGCTTCACACTCCCCAATCGACGCAACGCGGCAACCTCTCGTCGCTTGGCGGGCAGTGTCCGCAAGGCCTCGCCGAGTGCAAAGACCAGCGGCCGGAGACGTCGCGGCCACCGGGGCGGGGCCGGGGCCCGGTCGGCACCGTCGCGCCCAGCGGGCAGCAAGCGCAGCAGCGGCGCGAACACCATCCCCAGCAGTTCGATCACCGCGCGCACTCCGAGCAACACCACCCACAGCATCAGCAACGGCAGGGGCAGGTTCTTGCCGGCCACCCAGACGAAATTGCGAAAGGAACGGCTCGCCACGGAAACCGATTGCACATCGGTGGACGCTCCGCGCTTGTGATAGACGATCGCCTCGGGCACGTACAGGCACTCATGGCCGGCGACACGTGCCCGCAACGACAGATCGACATCCTCGAACACCAGGAAGAAATCTTCGTCGAACAGGCCGATGTCATCGAACAGCGATCGCCGGTAGAGCGCGGCACCGGCACAGGCACCGAACACCCAGGCCGGCTGTTCATGATCTTCCGCTGGCTCGCCGCCACCGATGTTGACGCCACCACCACGCAGCAGGGAGAACCGGTCGCCGGCCGAATCGATGCGGTGGGGCGGATCGTAGCGCAACATCCGGCAGGCAGCGAAGCTCGCTTCCGGTGCACCATCCATCGCAACCACCAGTCGTTCCAGCCAGTCCTCGCGTGCCCGGGTGTCGTTGTTGAGCAGCACGACGTACTCGCTGTTCGTTGCCCGTATACCGGCGTTGACCGCGGCCGAAAAGCCGAGATTGGCCTCGTTGCGCACTATGCGCACCCACGGAAAATCACGTTCGACCAGGGAGAGCGATTCGTCGGTGGAACCGTTATCGACCAGCACCACCTCGTAACCCTCGAAGCGCTGTTGTTCCAGGGACGTCAGGCACTCCGGCAGGTGCCCGGCACCGTTCCAGTTGGGTATGATCACGCTGACCCGGGGTGCGACTCCAGTCATGCCTTACCTCAACCGCCGCGCACTGGTGACGTTGGGAATGCCATGCAAGCGGCTCAGCAAGGTCGCAAGTTGATCAAAGTCCTCGACCTGCACGGTCAATTCGATCTCGACATGGTCGGAATTGTCGGCATGACGCGCGTTCATGGCGCTGACATTGACCTTCTCGCTGGCCAGCAGGGTGCCGATGTCGCGAATCAGCTCGCGCCGGTCCCAGGCCTCGATGCGAACCCGCGCCGGGTAACGACTGCGTGAGCGTGCCTGCCAGCGCACATCCAGTACACGCTCGGGGTGACGCTGCTGCAACTCGAGAAACTGCCGGCAATCCTCGCGGTGGATACTCACCCCTCGCCCGCGCGTGATATAGCCGGCAATGGCATCGCCCGGCACCGGCTGACAACAGCGCGCCATCTGGTGCATCAGGCTGCCGACACCCTCGATGCGGACATCGTCATCACCCGCCTCACTGGACGGAGCCTTGTGCACGGCAATCCCGGCCTGCTCGCGCTGTTCTCGCTCGTAAAGCCTTTCCAGCGCATTGGCGACTTGCAAGGCGGTGACGTCGCCGCAACCGACCTGGGCATGGAGATCTTCGACCCGGCTGGCATTGAACTTGTGGACAACCCGGTCAAGTTCACCGGGATCCAGGTCCAGGCGCCGGAATTCGATCTCCAGCGCCTGCCGTCCGGCCGCGATGTTCTCATCCAGGTTGGCATGGCGAAACCACTGACGCACCTTGGCACGGGCACGTGCCGTCTTCAGGTAACCCAGCCGCGGGATCAGCCAGTCACGCGATGGTGCGGGCTGCTTGCCGGTCAACACCTCGACGCGATCTCCGTTTTTCAGCTCCGTGGTCAGCGGCACGATGCGTCCGTTGACCCTGGCACCGCGGCATCGATGCCCGACCTCGGTATGGATCAGGTAGGCAAAGTCCAGGGGCGTGGCGCCGGCGGCGAGATCCTTGACCTCGCCGGTAGGCGTGAGCACGTAAACACGATCCTCGGTGGTGAGATTCTGGAAGCTTTCCAGCAACGCCTCGTCATCGGGCTGTTCTTCCTGGCTCTCAAGCAGCTGCCGCATCATGCCGATGCGCTTTTCCAGGCTGTCGTCGCGCGGCCCACCTTCCTTGTAGCGCCAGTGCGCGGCCACACCGAGCTCGGCGTGACGATGCATGTCGTGGGTGCGAATCTGAACCTCCACCACTCGATCGCTGGACGTACTGACGGCGGTGTGGAGAGACTGGTACAGATTGGCCTTCGGATTGGTGATGTAGTCGTCGAACTCGCCCGGCACCGGCTGCCAGCGCGTGTGGACCAGACCCAGCACGGCATAGCACTGCTCCACGGTATCGACCAGCACGCGCACCGCACGCACATCGAACAGCTCGTGAAAATCCAGTCCCTTGCGCTGCATCTTGCGCCAGATCGAGTAGATATGCTTGGCCCGACCGGAAACCTGGCCGCCGATACCGGCCTCGGCCACCAGCTGCCG
This sequence comes from Wenzhouxiangella sp., assembly GCA_007128175.1. Classification (GTDB taxonomy): domain Bacteria; phylum Pseudomonadota; class Gammaproteobacteria; order Xanthomonadales; family Wenzhouxiangellaceae; genus Wenzhouxiangella. The sequence goes on from SKXY01000120.1 coordinate 31,290, forward strand.
CAACTCGTCCATGAACTCCTCGATGAACGCCTGACGGTCACTGCGCCGCTCGGCGACCAGTCTCCTGATCCGTTCATGGGTCTCCGGCTCGAGATACATGAAGGAGAGATCCTCGAGCTCCCACTTGAGTTGCCAGATGCCAAGCCGGTTGGCCAGGGGAGCATGAATGAGCCGGGTTTCATGCGCGATCTGCCGGCGAGTCTCGGCATCACCGTCAGCGGCCAGGCGCAATCGCGCCAGTTGCCAGGCTAGGGCAATCAAGACAACGCGGACATCGGCGACCAAGGCCATCAGCAGTCGCCTGAGACCCTCGGCGCGGGCAGAATCGTCGGGCAGATAGGTCCGGCCGAAGTGATGCAGGCGACTGAGCTGCTCCAGCAATCCGTCCACTGCCGTGCTGCCCGCCGGCTCGTCGGCCATTGACGGTCGCTCACGTCCATCCAGCGCCGCGGGCAGCAGCAGCGTGGCAGCTACGGTGTCCGCGTCGGGGAACAGTCTGGACATGGCCTCGAGGGCCTGATGGATCAGTTGAAGTTCTTCCGCATCCGCGGCAGTAGCGCAGGCGAACTCAAGGGCATTGCGCAGTCTGCCGGGCCTGTCGAGACCGGCCCGCTCCACGAATTGATCAAGCCAGCCCCTGAGCTGGCGCTCGGCATCGGCGGCGTGCGGCATGGTCCCCTCAAAGCCTGTGAATGACCTCACGACCGGCAAATCGCGGTCGGAAAGGCGCGCAGGAATCGATCGTTTGTGGCTTAGCCGGCTTTGTCTGCGTCGACGTTGAAGAATGTACTGTCTTCGCTGGAGAGCGCACCAGCTTCGTCCTGTACGCGAAGGAACCAGTTCTCGCCAGGCTCGTCAACGACCAGCCCTTCAAAACCGACCTGACCCCCATTCGCGGTACCGGCCGCCAGGTAATCCTGGCCGCCAACACCGTCCTGACGGAGATACACTTCCACCAGGGTCTCGTCATCGTCTTCCACCCAGTTGCCATTAGCGTCGACCACGCGTACCACAACCGGATTCAACGGCTGGCCCACTGTGCCGTCTTCAGGCTGCTGGACGAACTCGAATCCGGCGACATCACCCGCAACGAAACTGGCGGAAACCTCGGCCGACCCGACACCGTCAACGGCGAACACCACGGTATAGGTGTCAGCAGTCTCCGAGGAAGCCGCAAACTCGGCTGTGCCATTGACCGTGACCGCTTCGGCACCGTCCAGATCCGCCAGCCCGCCGGCGTCGATCACCTCGACCAGGGCACCGGTCACCGGGTTCTGGTAGCCATCGACAACATCGACCTCGAAGACCACCTGATCCTGGCCGTCGGCCACGGCATCGTTGTTTAGTGTCTGGGCGTGGATCTCGGACGGACCAGCCGCACTGAAGCTGACCTGGGAAACTCCCGGCTCGAGGTCTTCGGCCGAAAACAGGAGCTGGTAATCGTCCGCCACTGTGGTAGTGGCCGTGAAGTGAGCCTCCCCGCTGGCATCTGTCGTTGCCGACGTCGGCGTCACTTGCAGGCCGTCATCGTCACTGACAGTGACCTCGATATTCGGCACCTGACCACCCTCGCCGTCCAGGGCCGTCACGGTAATGTTTGCATTCTCGCCGACTTCCGCGGAAGCATTGGTGGCCGCCAGCGCCTCGCCCTCGCCAACCACGATCAGGTTGCGATGAACGGCATCGAAAGCCGCATCCGGACCCGGACCGGCCACGGCGCCTGCGTAAAGATCGATCTGCCCCGGTGCCGACCCGTTCCGAACCAACCGGGTCACCGAAAAGGTGAGCGAGGAGCCCACTGGAAGCGTGAGGCCATCGAAGCGTAGCGGCCCGTCACCATCGGAATCAGGGCAAACGGCACCCTCGACCGACGCGCACTGCCAGAAACCGTTATTCAGGCTGGCGTCGAACAACACCGAGTTGCGCGGAAAAACCTCCTGGAAGGCCACACCATCGAGATCGACTGTGCCGGTGTTGACCAGGCTGACATCGTAGTTGATGTTGCCTTCACCAACGAAATCCTCGTGATCGTAGACGATCTCGATGCTGCCCGGCGGGGGCACAAACTCGAAGCGGCTGGCAAACACCTCGTCGATCGGTCCATCTCCGACCGGCGCGACGCCATACAGACCGAACTCGCCCATGCTCTGGCCGCGGTAGAAGCACTGCACCGTGGGCGCAGGCAACTTGAACAATTCATCGGTGGGCAGAAAATACTCCAGGCCGCTGCCCAGCGAGATTCGATCAGCGATCACATGCCCATTGGCGTCGGTCAGGGTCAAGCCCACCGGCGGTGTCTCGTTTGCGAAATCGAAACAAAACAGCGGCTGATCGTAACTGCCGCCGAACATGCCAGTGGCAAAGGACAACTTGCCCTCATTGAGATCATAGGCCACCACGTCACTGTCACCTTCCTCGACAGCGATCTGGAAAACCCCCAGGTCCGCACCGTCAAGTGCGAACAGCAGACCGCTCGGCTCAAGGTGCAGCATACTGTCAAGCGATTGATCGGTTTCGTTCCAGGACTGTTCGGCCTGGGCCAGCGTGGCTCCGCCAGCAAACGCCAGCGCCACAACAAGGGGAGAAGTCAGGATTCGATTCAACTTAGGGTCCAATTCCGTTTCGGTGTGGCAGACAGTTGCGTATTGTAGCGCCTGAAGAAGTCCAAAGACCATTGCCAGTTCATAAAAATTCTGTTAATTCAGACCTTTCTGCAAGACTCGTGAAATCCATCACACATGCTGTTTCGTGTACGAGTTCGCTGTTAATCCCCCCTCAAATCCGGACGCTGCGACTGAAACATCCGATCAATCCTGAAAGACACGGGGCCACGAACCCCCATGGTTGATCAACAAGACATCGTGGTTAGGACAAAACGCGGGCCTTCCAGTTCCCCAACCTCTTCTCAAACATCGCAGTCCGACCACGCTTCAGCCAGCCGTTGCTTCGATACTTTTTCCGCAGTGCCCAGCTTCTGGGCAAAAACCTGGACCCGGAACTCCTCGATCAGCCAGCGGAATCCATCCAGTTCGGGGGTATACCAGCCTCCCTCAGCCAGGTAATCGAGGTAGCGATGCCACCACGGCTGCACCTGTTCCATGCGCTGCTCATCACGCACGGGATCAAGTTCCAGAGCATCCAGACGCTGTGCCATGGCGCGCAGGTAACGCGGATAATGCTCCAGGCGCGGCAGTTCGATATCGTCGAGGAAACCGGCGTACATCAGGTCGTCGAGCTGGGAACGCATGTCGGCGATCGCCTTCGGCGCCGCCTCGGCGAGGCTGTCGAGACGCATCGAAAGCTCGTGCCAGCGACGCAGACACTCGTCGAGCAGCACGGCTGCCGGCTGGTAGCACCCGATCAGCTCGCGGCGTAGCATTGTCGCCAATCGGCCAAAGGCGTCGGCATTCCGCACCGCCCAGGCTTCTGCCAGGAAGCTGCGCAATACCAGGTTGCGCAGGGCCTCCGTGAGTGCCGATAAGTCTTCTACCCGGGTCCAGGCCAGTTGCGCCTCACGCGACAGACCGTGGTCTCTAGCCAGGTATTTCCACTTGTCCTTCAGTGCCTTGCGCAACAGGGTGGCGACACCGGCGTGATGGGCCAGTTGCGCTTCCTCGGGGGTATCGAACAGGCGAATGCCGGCATGCTCGCCCCGGTCCACCAGGGCCGGCCAGGCCTTGTGACCACCGCGGGTGGTGATGATTTCGGGCAGCTCGGGAAAATCGTCCGGTCCCAGGCCGTCGCGCTGCCACTGACCGGCCTGGCGATCCATGAACTCACGCCGCGCGCGATCGCTGAAGCGCTCGATCAGCGCCTCGACATCCCTGCCCTGCCCCAGCACCCTGCCGCCCTCGGCGCGCACGCGCACCAGAAACTGCAAGTGTCGCGGCAGCTTGTCGAGCTTGAACTCGCCGGGTGCGATCTGCATGCCGGACATGCGCGACAACTCCACCGCCAGACATTCAAGCAGCGAGCCCGATGCTTCTCCCAACGACTCCAGCGCGGCGCGGGCGTACTCGGCCGCCGGCACCAGGGAACGACGCTTGGCCTTGGGCAGGCTGGCAATCAGCGCGGTGACCTTTTCCTCGATCAGGCCCGGCACCAGCCACTCGAGCCGGCCGGAATCGAGCTGGTTGAGCAGATGCAGCGGGCAATCCAGGGTCACACCGTCGTGTTCGCTGGCCGGATCGAAATGGTAATGCAGACGAAACCGCTCCGGTCCGACCTGCAAATGCTCGGGAAAGGCCTCCCGGCCGGCCAGCGGCGCTTCCTCGCGCAGCAGCGTTGCGCGGTCATACAGCAAGCGCGCCTTGCCGTCCGGATCCAGTCGGTCGTACCAGCGCGCGAAAGCCTTGACCGTGAAGATGTCCTCGGGAATGCACTGATCGAAGAAGGCTTCCAGTTCACCCTCCGCGGCCAGCACGTCGCGACGCCGGCGCTTGTGCTCGTGGGCGGCCAGTTCCTGCCTGAGCGCCTCGTTCTTATTCAGGAACTCGGCTTTCGAATGAATTTCACCGCGCACCAGGGCATGGCGGATGAACACTGCACGCGCCGTCGGCGGGTCGTGGGGGCCGTAATGCACCCGCCGCTTTTCGACCAGCACCAACCCGTGCAGGCTGACCTGCTCGTAGCCCATCACCCGGCCCGAGCGCTTGTCCCAGTGCGGGTCAAATACGCGGTGCTTGAGCAGGTGTGCACCCTGGCTCTCCAGCCAATCGGACTTGACCGGTGCGACCATGCGGGCGTAAGGCCGAGCGGTCTCGACCAGTTCCGCGGCCATGATCCAGCCGGGATTGCGTCCGGCCAGCACCGAGCCGGGAAAGATGCGGATCTTGTGACCGCGCGCGCCCTGGTATTCGCCCTTTTCCTGGTGTTGTCCGATCATCGCCAGCAGGCCGGCCAGCAGGCTGCGGTGGACCTCGTCAGCATCGGCGTTTCCGAGCCTGCCGACCTTCCAGCCTTCCTCGCGTGCGATCTGCCTGAGCTGACCGTGCAACTGCCCCCATTCATGCAGCCGTTGCGGGGCGAGAAACTGGCTGCGCGCGACGCGATCGGCCTTGCTGCGCGACAGTCCCGCACGCGTATCCTGCCACCACTGCCACAGTTTCAGGACGGTGAGAAAGTCCGAACCCGGTACGACGAACTGTGCATGAGCCTGGTCGGCGGCCTGCTGCTGATCCAGAGGCCGGTCGCGCACGTCGGCTATCGACAAGGCGGCAATCAGCACCAGGGCTTCGGCCAGCGCACCGCGCTCGGCCGCCTCGGTCAGCATGCGTCCGTGCCGGGCGTCGACCGGCAGCCGGGCCAGCCTTCGACCCAGCTTGCTGATGCGCCGGTCCTCGTCTACGGCCTGCAACTCGACCAGGCTCTGCCAGGCCTCGCCGATCAGGCGCCTGGGTGGCGCATCGATAAAGGGGAAGTCCTCCGGATCCCCCAGGCCCAGCGCCAGCATTTCCAGCAGCACGCCGACCAGCCCGGCGCGCTGGATTTCCGGCTCGGTGAATTCCGGGCGGGAGTCGAAATCGGCCTCATCGAACAGGCGAATGCAGGTACCCGGCCCGACCCGGCCGCAACGACCGGCGCGCTGGTTGCAGGAAGCCTGCGAGACGGGCTCCACGGGCAGCCGGAGGACACGCGAGTGAGCGGCATAGCGCGAGATGCGCGCCAGGCCCGAATCGATGACGAAGCGGATGCCCGGCACGGTCAACGAAGTCTCGGCGACGTTGGTCGCCAGCACGATGCGCCGCCCCGTCCCGGTCTTGAAGATGCGATCCTGCTGGCCGGCAGGCAGGCGGGCATACAGTGGCAACACCTCGGTATGCGACAGGTTGGCCCGCTGGAGTGCGCGCGAGACCTGGAAAATCTCCCGCTCGCCGGGCAGGAAGACCAGGATATCGCCGCGCGAATCGATGCGGCTGACGGTATCGACCGCGCGCCGGACCTGCTGCGGCAGCCCCTCATCCTCCTGCGGTTCCTGGTAGCGCACGTCGACCGGGTAGCTGCGGCCTTCCACCGTGATCACCGGCGCGTCGTCGAAGTGCTCGGAGAACCGCCCGGTGTCAATGGTCGCCGAAGTAATGATGATCTTCAGATCGGGACGACGCTTCGTCAGCCGCTTGAGGTAGCCCAGCAGGAAATCGATATTGAGGCTGCGCTCGTGGGCCTCGTCGATGATCAGGGTGTCGTAGGCATCGAGCAGGCGGTCGTGGTGAACTTCGGCCAGCAGGATGCCGTCGGTCATGAACTTGATGTAGCTGGCTTCAGAGACCCGGTCGGTGAAGCGCACCTGGAAGCCCACCGCTTGCCCCAGCTCGCTGCCCAGCTCCTCGGCGACGCGCCGGGCCACCGAGCGCGCAGCAATGCGCCTGGGCTGGGTGCAGCCGATCAGTCCGCGTACGCCTCGTCCGGCCTCCAGGCACAGCTTCGGCAGCTGGGTGGATTTGCCCGATCCGGTCTCGCCGGCCACGATCACCACCTGGTGGTCGCGGATGGCCTCGACGATGGATTCGGCATGGTCCGATATGGGCAGGTCCGGCGGCTTGCCGGTATCGGGCCGGTTGTCCTGGCGCGCCTGATGCTGCGCCTGCGACCGGCCCAGCCGCTGCTCGTAGCCGGCCAGCAGTTTCTCGCGCTTGTCGTCCGGGCCGCGAAAACGCGCCAACTGCTTGTGGCGACGCTTGAGCCAGGCGATGTCGCGCTGCATTACCGAGGCCGGGTCGAAGGTCGGAATCTTGCTCATGGGGGCGTATTGTCGCTTGATCGGGGTTTGGAGTGGGAACGGGTGGTACCGGAGAAACACGGGCTTTCCGCGGCTTACGCCGTTTGGGGCCGGCATGGGTTTGCGGGCTCTTTGGTGCCGACACAATTGACTGAGCGCCACCGAGGAAACCATCGCCTTCGCTCAAGCGGTAGCCTGAGCTGATGGTTCGGCCAGGATCGATGCCAGCTTCCGCGCCGCTGCAAGCCCGAATTCTCCCGGCACCACCCGTTCTGAGGGGTTGGGAGGAGGTAAAACGTCTAATCGGAAATCGTAAAAAGGGGGTGTAATGTGCTGGCTTCGGCAGAATACGGGTGGCCAATGGCTTGGCCCTTGCCTTTGGCCACCAGCTCTTTACGAAGGCACCAGACTTGCCCCCGTTTTCCGTTTCACGTTTTCCGTTTTCCCATTCGCAGCAACACGAGCCCAGTGCTAGTCTTGTGCGCTGAATTTCCAGATGGCGCTTACCCAATGAACTTCAAAAGCGACAACGAAGCCCCCGCCCATCCGGCGATCATGGACGCGCTGGTGCGCGCCAACGAGGGATACGCCACGGCCTATTCCGAGGATCGCTTCAGCCGGGAACTCGATGCCCGCTTCTCCGAGGTCTTCGATACCGAATGCAATGTGCTGCCGATCGCGACCGGCACAGCGGCCAACTCGATCGCGATTGCCGAGATCAGCCCGCCCTGGGGCGCGGTGATGTGCCATGAACTGGCCCATATCCACAACGACGAGGGCGGCGCGCCGGAATTCTACTCCGCCGGTGCCAAGCTGGTACCGCTGGCCGGCGATCACGGCCGACTGCAGGCACAACCGCTGGCAACGGCCATCGATGCCGCCGGTCGACATGGCGTGCACAACGTCAAGCCTTGCATTGTCTCGATCACCCAGGCCACCGAATGCGGCACGGTCTACCGACCCGACGAAATTCGTGGCATCGCCGAGGTCGCACGTGAACGCGGCCTGGCACTGCACATGGACGGGGCCCGTTTTGCCAATGCCGTGTCATGGCTGGACTGTCATCCGGCCGAGGTGACCTGGAAGGCCGGTGTGGACGTACTCTCGTTCGGGGTAACCAAGAACGGTGCCATGACCGCCGAGGCAATTGTCGTCTTCGGCCGCCCCGAGTGGCTGGCCGGGATGGAACGCCGGCGCAAGCGTGGCGGCCACCTGCTATCGAAGATGCGTTACGTCTCGGCTCAACTGCTGACCATGCTCGACGACGATCTCTGGCTGAAGCTCGCTGCCGATGCCAATGCCCGCGCCTGTCAGCTCGCCCGCGGCATTGCCGACAGCCCGAATGCCGCGCTGGAATGGCCGGTCGAGGCCAACGAAGTATTCATGCGTGCTGACCCGGAACGCCTGCAGGCACTCAAGGACAAAGGGTTTGAATTCCACATCTGGCCGGGCCACGACGACCTCGCACGATTGGTGTGTTCCTGGGCCACGAGCGAAGAACAGATCAGTCAGCTTATTGGAGCGCTTTACTAATGAGGTCGTTAATCAGCAGACATTCAGCGCTCATTCGTCGTTTTTCTCCCCGTCGACAGGCCGACGCCCGAAGATGTGGTCAACGACGGTATCCACGTAGCGCTCACCCTGATTCTCGTAGCGCTCGCAGAACCGGTGGGCGTACGATCCGGGATCGTAGGTCACCTCGGCACGGCCTGACGGGTAGACAATCTGCCGCGTCATGAAGAAGTCATCACGCACTGGATCGATGGCCCGCCAGGTTCCAAGACCGCCCTCGCGGATATGCAGCTTGCCGTCACTGTCAACCTGCGCCTGCCATTGGGGGGCAGCTTCCGGCGAGGCAGCGGGAACGAGGTCGACCTGGCCCTCGCCACTCCAGTCATCCCGACTGAGGTGCCTTGAGCCGTCGATGACCAGGCTGACCGACGGATCACGCCCAGTCGACGGACTGGATTCGGTCAGGGCCCTGCAATAGCGGTTGGCCCAGCCCCGTGGGGCGGTTTCCAGCCGGACCCGCCCGAAAGTATTGATCGACGGTTCATTCCAGGCAACGAAACCTGCCTGCTGCCAGGCCTCGGACGTGGCCGTCAGGGAAACTTCCAGCGCCTCGCGATCTTGAACCTGCGCACGGCGAAAGCCCAGGTAGCGCATGTGCTCAGGAACACCATCCAGCTCCATTCGCTGCTCTGTTGCAAGCGTTCCCTCGGCCAGTACGTCGCCGCTGTAGACATCCACCGCCCGGATATCCACCTGCTCGCCCGACCCCGCAAAGGCCGGCGCCGCCAACAGCAGCACAAGGGATAGTGATCCAAGAGATTTCATGCAGGTTCTCCGAATGTTGATAGACGCTTGTTCTGGACCGAATGAAAGCTAGGACGTTCCATCGTCACCGCCAGTGACATGCTTGCCGCCATCCCAGCCACCGCGCGAAAGCAGCTTTTCGCCCAATTCGCGCGGCCGATCCTCCAGGTCGGTGGCCATGGAGTCATTCCAGCGGTTCAGGAAGCCGTAAAGGCAGACGGCGGCAAGAAGCTCAACGATCTGTTCGTCATTCCAGTGCGTTCTGAGGCGTTCCATCAGTTCCTTGTCGACTCCATTGGGTACGCTGCCGGCGGCCAGGGCGAAGTCCAGCGCGGCTCGCTCCGCCTCAGAGTAATAGTCGCTGGTCTGGTATTCCCACAAAGCATCGAGCTTTTCCTGCGCCAGGCCGCTGATGCCGGCGGCAACCAGCGAATGGGCCTCGCAATACTGGCAGCCGGCCGCACGGCTGGCGAAATGGGCCAGCAGGCGTTTGAAAGCCGGATTAACACTGCCATCGGGATCCATGACCGCTGCGGTCAGCTGGCCGAAAGCCTTCACGATGGCCGGCCGGCGTTGCATGGTCAGCAAACTGTTGGGCACGAACCCGAGGATCTCCTCGAAATGGCGGAAGGTCTCGGCCAGTTCGGGCGTGCTCTCGGGGGGTAAGGGTTCGAGGTGGGCCATGGGGCGACAATCCTTGCTATTGGGTTCCGTCAAACGCCACAGCATGCCACAGCCGGCCCCGGCCATTTGCAGCTTGATTGCTTCCCGGTACAGCGGCGCCAGCGTTCGAACAGCTCGGTTCGTCTGACTGGAAAACGTAAAACGAAGAAACGGGAAACGGGGGCGGAGCGTCTTGGCTTCGAAAAGCGTGAGTGGCCAATGGCAAGGATTCTTCCATTGGCCAGCGAATCTCATCAGAGCCACCCGGGGCTCCCCCCGTTTTACGTTTAGCCGCATCCAGCGGCGCATAGGTGCCATAATTCCCCGCTGGTTTGCCGAAGTCACGCACCATGCCCCACGACCAACCCGTAGTCGCCGTGCGCGCGGACGACGGCCATCGCTTCGAGTTGATTCATGTGCCTGCCGAAGCACCCAGCCAGACAGTGTATTTCCTGCCGGGCATGGGCCTGAGTGCCCGTCACTACATAGACTTCGGACAGGCGCTGGCCGAGAACGGCATCGAGGTGTTCATTCACGAATGGCGCGGTATCGGTTCGTCGAACGTGCGTGCGGCACGCATCTGCGACTGGGGTTATCGCGAACTGCTGGAAATGGATCTGGACATTGCGCTCGCGGCCGCCTGCAAGCAATCGGGCCAGGACCGGGTTATCATCGCCGGCCACAGCCTGGGTTCGCAGTTTGCCTGCATGCTCGCGGCACTGAAGCCCGAACGCTGCAATGCACTGGCCCTGATCGCCGGTGGCTCACCTTACTGGCGAGTCTTCGACTGGCACATGAAGTTGGTCATGATCGCAGTGATGTTCGGTTTTCCCCTGGTCGCCAGTATCCGCGGCCACTACCCCGGCAAGTCACTGGGCTTTGCCGGCCGCGAGTCCCGCGGCGTGATATCGGACTGGACGCGCTCGGCACGCACCGGCGAATACCGGCCGCGCGGCGTCGACACCGATCTGGAAGCCGGCATGCGCAAGCTGACCGTACCCGCCATCGGTATCAACATGGCCGAAGACTGGTTCGTACCCGATGCCTCACTGCACTGGCTGACCGGCAAGCTTTCCGGCTGCAACGTCGAACACCGAACGATCGAAGCCAGCGAAAACTTCCCGGCGGATCACTACGCCTGGATGAAGCAGCCCGAGGCGACCGTGAACGAACTGCTCGGGTGGGTGAAAC
>SKXY01000128.1 GCA_007128175.1 Wenzhouxiangella sp.
AGCGGTGGCTGTGCAGATTCGGCAGCGAGCGCTTCTTGGTCTTGTTGTTGGCGTGGGACACGTTGTTTCCGACCAGCGGGCGTTTGCCGGTCACCTGACAGACTCGGGACATGACTGCTTTTCCTGGATAAATCGAATCGAGCGCGCCTTTATACCCCAATCGCTGTAGATTTTCAAGCAAAAGCAGTTCCGCCGTGCGCGCGAATGCCGTGGGACGATCCAGCCCTCTATGCTATATTCGGTCCCGAAACATTGTGTTGCATACCGAACAAAAAGCAGGAGACCCCCATGATTCGCAAGCTTGAGAAAGTGTTGTGCGCTGCCCTACTGGGGCTCTGTTTGTTACCGCTCATCTCGTTTGGCGCGCACGCCGAAATCATTTCCACCCAGGAAGCGGTCGCCATGGAGTCCGGCCAGTCTCTGGCCCAGGTCGAAACCTGGCTGCAGCGCGACGATGTCGTGGCTGAGCTGGCCGCGCTGGGTGTCGATCCCGACCTGGCCCGCATTCGCGCCGAGGCGCTGAGCCCGGCCGAGCTCGACGAATTGGCGCATCGCATCGACGAAATGCCGGCCGGAGCCGGCGTGATCGAGGTGCTGGGCATCACCTTTCTGGTGCTGATCATTCTCGAGATCGTAGGCGTAACCAACATCTTCAATCGCTAGAACGTTAAGAGCAATTCAGACGTTCTCCGGGCGAACGATGCGTGGAAATACCGGAACGAGCCGCCTGTCGCGGCTCGTTCTTTTTTGCGTCTCCGCATCTGTGCTGGCCGGCTGCGCCGGTTTGAGGCTCGCCGACGAAACGGCTGGTCTGCCGACGGCGGTCAACCTCGAAACCGTGCCGTTCCACCCCCAGACCGAGTTCCACTGTGGCCCCGCCGCCCTTGCGACCGTGCTTGAACACGGTGGCCTTGAAATGACGCCCAACGATCTGGCCGAGCGCGTGTATACGCCAGGCCTGCGCGGCAGCCTGCAGGCCGAGATGGTCGCCACCGCGCGGGCCAAGGGCCGTATTGCCTACCGATTGCCGGGCGAGCCGCGTTCCATACTGGCAGAAGTTGCCGCTGGCCGACCGGTGCTGGTGCTGGAAAACCTCGGCCTGGAATCAATTCCCTACTGGCACTACGCCGTGGTGGTCGGCTACGACAGCGGCGGCAACATCATGCTGCTGCGCTCGGGTGAGGAACGCGAACAACGGGTGTCGGCTGGCCGCTGGCTACGCCGCTGGGACCGAGCCGGGCGCTGGGCGATGCTGATCATAGAACCCGGCCAGTGGCCGGTCGATCCGGACCCGGATCGCTGGATCGCCGCCGTGGCGGATTTCGACGCGGTGGCGGACGCCCCGGAGGCCGCCAGGGTCTGGCAGCAGACCCTCGAACGCTGGCCGGATGCACCACTGGCCTGGCTGGGGCTGGGCAATACCGAGTTCGCGCTCGGTAACCTAGAAGAGGCCGTGCGCGCCTATCGCCGTTTGCTTGCCCTTGATCCTGATCATGCCAGTGGCCGCTTCAACCTGGCCGTTGCGCTCGATCGCAGCGGGCGGCCCTGCGACGCCCTGCCACTGTTCGAAGCCCTGGCATCCCATGAAAGCCTGGGTGAGCGTGCCAGTAAACGCCGTGAACATTCAGCGCAGGCCTGCAGCAACCTGGGTCGCTGAGCGTGCCGCCATCCCCCTGACCGCAACCATTTGCCACCGCGGTCACGGCATTCAACAAAACCTTAACATTATGTTACGCTCCGGCCCGGGGGAGGGTTCAACGCGTACTGAATGCATCAATTCGGCTGTTTTCGCCATGCCGTGGTTGTTCCTCCTCCCAACCAGGAACAAAAAATCAATGGAGGGCAACACCTTGAAGATGTACTCGAATACATTGCTTGCCGCGGCAGTGGCCGCCGGCACATTGGCCATGGGGGGCGCTGCGGCCGGGGACGAAGCAGAAGACACCGTGCTCGACCGGGTGCAGGTCACCGGCACACGCATCAGCCGTCTGAACGTGGAACGCATCTCGCCGGTCGACACCTATGACCAGCAAACCCTGGAAAACGCCGGCGTGCAGACCGCCCAGGACCTGTTCCAGCGTATGCCGGCCATCGGCGCCGGCACGTTCTCGGCCCAGGGTGACTCCAACGACGACACCGGCCCGGATACCGCCTCGGTTTCGCTGCGTGGCCTCGGTACCAATGCCACGCTGATCCTGGTCAACGGTCGACGCGTGGCCAACAGCCCGTTCGCCAAGCGCATCACCGAGTCGGGCGTCGATCTCAACACCATTCCGGTATCCGCCATCGACCGGGTCGAGGTACTCAAGGACGGCGCTTCGGCCATCTACGGCACCGACGCCATTGCCGGGGTGGTCAACATCATTCTGCGCAGCGACCTCGAGGGTGCCGAATTCCATGCCAACTACGGCACTTCCTACGAAGGCGACGCCGACGAGGCGAGGGCCTCGCTGCTGTTTGGCACACGCGGTGAACGTACCGGCGCCATGGTCACGCTGGACTACTACAAGCGCGACCCCTTGTGGTTGAGTGACCGGAGCCTCTCGGCCACCGCCAACAAATCGCTGCTCCACCCCCAGGGGCTTGACTTTCGCAGTTCGCTGGGCAGCAATCCCGGCGCTTACTTCCTGCTCGATTCGGAAGAGTGGAGACCGGATCCGAATTGTCCGGCCGACCGGCTCAACGCCAGTGGCGAATTCTGCCTGTTCGACTTCGCACCCGACATGCAGCTGCGCCCGGACTCGGAACGGGTCAGCATGTTCGTCAATGTCGACCACGAGTTGGCCGATGACCACTTCATGTACTTCGAAGGCTGGTCGCACTACCGCAACAGCCAGATCCACGGCGCCGCCGCACCGTCGGTGGATGAAGTGTTCATCAGCTCCGAGCACCCCGGCAACCCTTTCGGCGAGGACCTGATGGCGCGCTATCGCCCGACCGACGTCGGCCGGCGCATCCAGGACCAGCGCCACGTTTCTCTGCGAGGCGTGTTGGGGGTCACCGGCGCGCTGACGGATACCTGGGACTACGATGTGGCCGCGGGCATGACCCGTCACCATGGCCAGCAGGACGGCGTCAATGGCTTCATGAACGTGATTCAGTTCCAGGAAGTACTCGACGATTTCAGCTATGACCCGTTCAGCGGCCAGCCCAACGACCCGGCAGTCATCGACCGCTTTACCAGCCGCATTACCCGCACCGCCACCTCTCGCCAGCGCTTTCTCGATGCCGGCGTCGACGGCATCGTCGGCGATCTGCCCGGTGGCCCGATCGGCATCGCCGCCGGTTACCAGTACCGCGACGAGTCGATCCGCGACATTCCCGACATCCAGTTCCGCCGCGGCGAAATCATCGGCACCGAGGCCACCCAGGTCGAAGGTTCGCGTGACATCAACAGCCTTTATGCAGAAGCGGTGTTCCCGCTGCTCGACGACCTTGAGCTGCAGGCCGCGCTGCGCCACGATGATTACTCGGACTTCGGCTCGACCACCAACCCGCGCCTCGGCGTGATGTGGCGGGCGATGGACGGCCTCCCGTTCCGCGCCAGCTGGTCGGAAGGTTTCCGCGCTCCCAGCATTCCGGAAATCGGCCTGGGCGCCACCGAGGAGTCGCCGATCATGATCGATACCGCGCGCTGCGAGTTGACCGGTGACGATCAGGATTGCGGACCGACCGAGTACATCGTCGAGTTCAGCGGTAACCCCGACCTGGAGCCCGAGACCAGCGAATCAATCAATCTCGGCGTGATCTGGCAGATGCTCGACAACATGTCGATCAGCCTGGATTACTGGCAAATCGAGCACGAAGGCCTGATCGGCTCCGACACCCAGTGGCTGCTGGACAACGAAGGCACCAACGAAGAGTTCGTCGTGCGCCTGCCGCCGACGGCCAGCGAGGCCGAAGCCGGCATTCCGGGTCGCATCGACTTCGTCCGGGATACCTTCTTCAACTTTGGTAACCAGAAGGCCGCCGGCCTGGACCTGGATATGCGCTACGACGGTGACGAAATCTGGGGTGGCAGCTACCGGGTCACCGGCCTGGTGTCCTACACCACCAAGTTCGATCGTCAGTTCCGGGAAGGTCAGCCGACCGAAGACCTCAACGGCACCTGGCAACGACCGAAGCTGCGCGCCTTCGCCTCCTTCGACTGGGAGCGCGGCGACTGGGGCTGGTCAGCCGGCCTGCGCCACACCGGCTCCTATCGTGACGACAGTCTGTTTGACCTGGGCCGGGACGTGTCCTCGTGGACGGTGGTTGATGTGCAGTTCCGCTACTACGCCGACTGGGATGGCGTGTTCACGCTCAACATCGACAACGTCTTCGACAATGAACCCCCGTTCGCGGGCAGCGACATCTGGGGCTACGACGTGGGCACGCATGATCCGCGCGGCGGCTTCATCACTCTGGGCTATCGACAGAACTTCTGATCGAAGCCAGAGTGATCGGAGGGGCGGAGCCGACCGGCTCCGCCCCTTTTTCATCCCCGCTCATGCCAACGGCAGTCGTGCCCGGGCAATAGATTTAGTCACGGCCGCAGAAGCGCTTCCGGGCCCAATCTCGAATCATGCGGCCTTCATGGTCGAGCCCTCGCCGCGGTGATAGCCGGGCCCCGCGGTCCAGGAAGCCCATGTCATTGACCCACTCTCGGCGCTCGTCGAGAACCTCCCCTTCGGCACCGAAGAGTTCATATTCCAGCTTCATGCGCGGAAAGTCGGCATTGCGCAGGATGCGGACACCTTCCGGCCGGTGCCACCACTCGAAGCG
>SKXY01000332.1 GCA_007128175.1 Wenzhouxiangella sp.
AACAAGTAACAAGTAACAAGGAAAAATTAATGGGGCCCGGGCCTTGAGCCTTGAGCCTTGAGCCCTGAACCTTGCCCACCACCAACCTCGTCCCCATGTTGCACATTCAACCCGCAACAGGCAGCCAGAATCATGGAACAGTATCGGGGAACGACCATCGTGTCGGTCCGGCGTGGCAACCAGGTGGTGATTGCCGGCGACGGCCAGGTGTCGCTGGGCAACACGGTAATGAAATCCAATGCCCGCAAGGTTCGGCGCCTTTACAGAAACCAGATACTTGCCGGCTTCGCCGGTGCCACAGCCGATGCCTTCACGCTGTTCGAGCGCTTCGAATCCAAGCTGGAAATGCACTCCGGTCACCTGACCCGGGCCGCGGTCGAACTGGCCAAGGACTGGCGCACAGACCGCTTGCTGCGTCGTCTCGAGGCACTGCTGGCAGTCGCCGACCACGAGGCATCACTGATCATCACCGGTAACGGCGACGTCATCGAGCCCGAGGAAGGCCTCATCGCCATCGGTTCGGGTGGCCCGTTCGCCCAGTCAGCGGCCCGTGCCCTGATGCGCCACACCGAGCTGGATGCCGAGACCGTCTGCCGCGAGGCGCTGACCATCGCCGGCGAGATCTGCATCTACACCAACCACAATTTCACCGTCGAGACGCTGGATATCGAGTCCGGCGAATCGAACTGAAGGAATTCGACATGTCGCAGATGACCCCACGTGAGATCGTCCAGGAACTGGACCGCCACATCATCGGCCAGGCCGCCGCCAAACGCGCCGTCGCCATCGCGCTCCGGAACCGCTGGCGGCGCATGCAGGTCGACGAGAAGCTGCGCAAGGAGATCACGCCGAAGAACATCCTCATGATCGGCCCCACCGGAGTCGGCAAGACGGAAATCGCGCGTCGGCTGGCCCGGCTCGCCCGCGCCCCGTTCGTCAAGGTCGAGGCGACCAAGTTCACCGAGGTCGGTTACGTCGGCAAGGACGTTGAAGCCATCGTGCGCGACCTGGTCGAGGCCGCGGTCAAGATGGCACGCGACGAAGCCATGGCCAAGGTGCGCTCGCGCGCCGAGGATGCGGCCGTGGAGCGCGTCGTCGACATCATGTTGCCAAAGCGACAGGCCACCGGCTTCGACAATTCCCCGGAAGAGCCGGTCGACAACCAGTCCGAGACCCGTCGCAAGATGTTCACGAAACTGCTCAACGGCGACTTCAACGATCGCGAGATCGAGATCGACGTCGACCAGAACATGGGCGTGGAGATCATGGCGCCGCCCGGCATGGAGGAAATGACCAGCCAGCTGCAGCAGATGTTCTCCAACATGTCCGGACAGCGCAAACAGAAGCGGCGCATGAAGGTCAAGGATGCCATTCCGCTGCTGATCGAGCAGGAAGCCGCGCGCATGATCAACGACGAGGAGGTCAAGCAGCAGGCGCTGGCCATGGCCGAGGAAAACGGCATCGTCTTCATCGATGAGATCGACAAGGTCGCCCGCCGCGCCGAGGGCGGATCATCCGGCGAAGTGTCACGCGAGGGCGTGCAGCGCGACCTGCTGCCGCTGGTCGAGGGCTCGACGGTCAATACCCGCTACGGCCCGGTCAACACCGACCATATGCTGTTCATCGCCTCCGGCGCGTTCCACGTCGCCAAGCCCTCTGATCTCGTGCCCGAACTGCAGGGCCGGTTGCCCATCCGCGTCGAGCTCAGGGCCCTGACCGCCGACGATTTCAAGCGCATCCTCACCGAGACCGATGCCTCACTGACCGAGCAGTACATCGCGCTGCTGGCCACCGAGGGAGTGGATGTCGAGTTCACCGACGACGCCATCGAGCGCCTGGCCGAGATCAGCTTCGCAGTCAACGAATCAACCGAGAACATCGGCGCGAGGCGCCTGCATACCGTCATGGAGAGACTGCTGGAGGACATTTCCTACGCCGCACCCGACAAGTCCGGCGAAAAGCTTTCCATCGATGCGACTTACGTCGACAAGTACCTTGAGGATCTCGCCGGCAACGAAGATCTCAGCCGCTATATCCTGTAGGCATACGCGTGAGTCACCCCGGCATCGAGCCGGTTCTGTGAGGACTGAGTGGAGAACACCTGATCCACTGATTTCACAGAGAGTCTTTTTTCGTCGAAAACACCAATTGCTGATGACCTGATGGGAAGGCAATGAACAAGCAGGCATCAAGCGAAATCATCAAACTGTGCACATCTGTGTAATCTGTGGATCATTGATCGTCAAGCAATCCAGTAAGGAGTCGAGCATGAACACCAGTGAAATCCGTGCCATTATCACCGGCGGCGTTTCCGGCCTGGGGCTGGCGGTGGCCGAACATTTCGTCTCACTGGGCGGCAAGGTCGCCCTGCTTGACGTCAACGAGGAGAAGGCCATCGAAGCGGTCGGCCATCTTGGTGACGGAAAGGCGAAGTTCTTCCGTGTTGACGTAACCAGCGAAAAAGACGTCGAGCAGGTCCTCGCGGAAGCCAGCGAATGGCTGGGCGGCCTCAACGTAGCGGTCAATTGCGCCGGCATCCTGGGTGCCGGGCGCGTACTGGGCCGCGAAGCACCCATGCCGCTGGAGACCTTTTCGAAGACCGTCATGGTCAACCTCGTCGGCAGCTTCAACGTCGCCAAGGCTGCAGCCAACCTCATGCAGCAAAACGAAGGCGGTGAAGACGGCGAGCGTGGCGTGATCATCAACACCGCCTCGGTCGCCGCCTACGAGGGACAGATCGGCCAGGCGGCGTACTCAGCCTCCAAGGGCGGCGTGGTCGGCATGACCCTGCCCATGGCACGTGAATTCACTCGCTTCGGTGTACGCGTGATGACCATAGCCCCGGGCGTGTTCCACACCCCCATGGTCGACATCATGCCGGAAAATGTCCAGCAGGCCCTGGCCGATTCCATCCCCTTCCCCAAGCGACTTGGCAAGCCCGAGGAATTCGCACGGCTGGCTGCCCATATCGTCGAAAACAGCTACTTCAACGGCACCACCTTGCGTCTCGACGGTGCGGTGAGGCTCGAGCCGAAGTGATGCCGCTCCCCGATTATCGGCTCCACCTGCCGACGACCCGCGGGCATTGCGAGCCGCAAAACGAGAATGGAGAAACGTAAATCGGGGGTCGAATCTGGTGTCGTGTTTCCCGGTGGTGGCCAATGGCAGCGCCTCGCCATTGGCCACCTCAGTAACAACAGAGTCACTCGGCACCACCCCCGTTTTTCGTTTTACCTTTTCCGTTTTCGCTCCATCAAGGGTCGTGCACGCCCCTTTGATATAGTGCCGTCGTGATCAGAAACTTCACCCGAGGGAAACCGCAATGGACAACATCATCGAGTGGTTCGAGGAACTGAACTACATGGAAGCGCTGATGCAGATATTCGGCGCCATCCTGATTTTCATCATCGGCCGCTGGATCGTGCGCGCGATCGCCGGCTTCATGCGTCGACAGCTTAGCAAGCGCGATATGGACGCCATGCTGATCGGCTTCTTGACCAGCATCGTCAGCGCGGTGCTGACTGTGGCCGTCGTGCTGGCGGCGATCGGCTACGTGGGCGTTCCCATCACCCCACTGATTGCCATTCTCGGTGGCGCCGCGCTGGCCGTCGGGCTGGCGCTGCAGAGTTCGCTGAGCAACTTCGCCTCCGGCATCATGCTGGTCGGCTTTCGTCCCTTCACCCGCGACAATTTCGTCGAGGCCGGAGGGGTTTCGGGTACGGTCATGCGAGTCGGCATCTTCAACACCGAGCTGAAAACACCCGACAACCGCTACGTCGTGGTCCCCAACAGTTCCATCACCTCCAACCCCATAACCAATTATTCGGCCTACGACACCCGCCGCATCGACCTGATCATCGGCGTTCACTATGACGACGACCTGAAGATCGCCCGCGATACCATCTCGAAAGTGCTGGAAAAGCACGAGAAAGTGCTCGACGATCCCGCCCCGACCATCATGCTGATGGAGCTGGGTGACTCCAGCGTCGACTTCGCCGTGCGCCCCTGGGTGAACGCATCCGACTTCTGGCCTGTGCGCGGTGAACTGCTCGAACAGCTCAAGACCGAGCTGGAAGCTGCCGGCTGCTCTATCCCGTTCCCACAGCGCGACGTGCACGTTTACGACGAGAACAAGGCGGCTTGAAGCACCGGGAAACGTAAAAGGAGCAAACGTAAAACGGGGGTTTGGCGCTTTGATCTCGACAAGATCCCTTGGCCAACGGCAATCCCTCAGCCGTTGGCCAACACAGGCTGACTCAGCCGGGGCGATCTCCCCCGATTTACGTTTCACGATTCACGTTTTGCCGCGCGACATCGCGCGTCTTCAATCCTCCGCCCGGAAGCCCCGGATGATGTAACCGCCCGACTTTTCATCGTGCTGCAACTCCAGCAGCCCCTGCTTCTCGGCCTCCTTGAGCAGTTCGGAGAAGTTGCGGAATCCGTGATAGCTCTCGCTGAAGCCCGGCTTTCTTCGTTTGAGTGCCTGCTTGACCATCGACCCCCAGACCTTTTCTTCCTCGTCACGGTCAGAAAACAGCGCCTCGGTGGTCTCCAGCAGCAGATCAAAGGCCTCCTGCTGGCGGTCGTCCACTGCCTTGGTGCCGGTCGTCTTCTTTTTCTTTCTGGCCGTCTTTTTCTTTGCGGCCTTGGCAGGCGGCTTGCGAATCAGGTCATCGTAGAAGATGAACTCGTCGCAGTTCGACATCAACAGATCCGACGTCGAGCTCTTGACGCCCACGCCGATCACCATCTTGTCGTTCTCCCTGAGCTTGGAGACCAGCGGCGAAAAGTCGGAATCGCCGCTGATGACCACGAAGGTATCGACATGCGCCTTGGTGTAGCACAGGTCCAGGGCATCGACCACCATGCGGATGTCGGCCGAGTTCTTGCCTGACTGGCGCACATGCGGTATGTCGATCAGCTCGAAAGCGGCTTCATGCATGGGTGGCTTGAACTCGCGGTAGCGCCCCCAGTCGCAGTAGGCCTTCTTGACCACGATATTGCCCTTGAGCAACAGTCGTTCGAGCACCTTCTGGATATCGAAGGCCTCGTAGCGTGCATCGCGCACCCCGAGAGCAATGTTTTCGAAATCGCAGAACAGGGCGAGATTACGGGTTGGATTGGGTGACATGGTGACCTGGCTAGTCGTTGAGATAACCCCAACGGTAAATGCCGCTGCCGCAAATGTAAATTATTCCCTGCAGAGACGAGTGCAGCCGCCATACAATAGTGCCCCATGAACGCACCTCGCGTGATATTCAGTCACGGCCACCTGTCCAGTCCGGAAAGCAGGAAGATTGTCCAACTGGCGCCTCTGGCCAGGGCTCACGGCTTTGATGTCGAGGCGATCGACTACCGTGACTTGCGCGACGATCCGGTCGGGCGAGCACAGCGCCTGATCGGGCGCCTGCAGGATCTTGACCAGCCAGCCATTCTCATCGGTTCTTCCATGGGCGGCTACGTCTCCATTGCCGCCGCCGAGCATCTGCCAGTCTGCGGCCTGTTCCTGATGGCGCCAGCGCTTTTTCTCGAGCATTACGTCGATGGCGGTGTCGTACCGGACAGCTATCGCCCGAAAACCCGGCATGTCAGCATCGTTCATGGCTGGCGCGACGAAGTGATCCCCTGGCACAACAGCCTCAAATTTGCCGAGCAATCGCGTGCCGAACTGCACCTGATTGATGCCAGTCACGATCTCAACGAGGGTCTGCCCTCGATCGCTGCCTGCCTCAAGGATTTCCTGCAAAAGCTGCCCGTCTGAATCCATGCTGAACGGCCCCCTGCAGCACGTGAACTTCATCGTCCAGACGTAGTCCCACGCGTGCCACTAAACGTCAGTGGTCAGGCACCGGCAAAAGAACCCGGCCTGAGGATCAACTTGTTGACCCAACAACAGCCATAAGGATGCAACGATGAAAAACATCGCACGTCTATGCGTCGGGGCCACGGTGCTCGGCGCTTCCGCAGTTTCCCTTGCAGCCGATTTCGACTTCGAGGCCGGCGGCTCCTGGTTTGACCTGGAACACGGTTCAGCATGGGGTGCCGACTTCACCTGGCACTTCGACCCGGTTCGCCCCGGCAATGGGCCGCTTGAACAGGCGGCTTTCCTCGGCCGCTCCAGCAACCTGCGACTTGACTACCTGCGCGACACCAGTGGCGACTTCGACGCCATCGGCGGCATGCTCGAACTCTACCTCGAAGGTTTTTACTTCAGCGCCGGCGCGTCACGTTTCTCCAACGGTTTCGATATCGACAGCTACAGCCTGCGCGGTGGCTGGATGGCCGGCCCGAATACCAGGGTGACCGGCAACTGGGACCGTATCGAAGCGCCGTTCGGCAGCGACACCGACATCTTCACTGTCGGCGTCAAGCATGTACAACTGCTTGGCGGCGGCACGGCATTCCACGTGGATGGCGAGCTAGGTGCAGCCACCAACGGCAGCACCGAAGTGGCCTATGCATTGCGTGCAGACTACTATCCAATGCCAGAATTCGGATTTGGCCTGCGCACATCGGGCATCGGTTCAGACAACGATTACGGGTTCGGTGGGCGTTACTTCTTCACCCCGCAGATCAGCGGCGAGTTCGAATGGCTGCGCCACGACGCAACCAGCGACGATACCGTCCAGTTCCGCCTAGGTGCGCGTTTCTAGCCAGAGCCCTCGGCCGATGGCGGATATTCACCGGAGACACGCTGTGGTATAAGGGCGCCATGAACGCTCGCATACTTGCCATCGCGGCGCTGGCGACGTTAGTCGCCTGCCAGCCGGCCGAAGAAGAGGCGCTGCCCGACCACGGTGCTCCAGGCACACTGGCGGGCAGCGCCTTCTATTTTGAACGCATCGCCATGCCGGATGATGCCTCCCTGGAAGTCGTCCTGCTGAACACCTCCGGTCCGACCGACCGCGTGCTCACGCGAAAGCTCATCGACGATGTCGGCAGCCCGCCGTATGCCTTTGAGCTCGATTACGATCCGGCCGGCGTCGACCCCTCCGAATCGCACGAGCTGTGGCTGACGCTCTACATGCCCGACGGCAGCGCCCGGTTCAGTGCCGAATCGCCTGTCGACCTCTCACGAAGCGAGATGCCGCAAGTCCGTCTCGTCGCCCTGGAGCCGGAAAGCGAAACCGTAGTTGAGGAAGAGGTCGAACCGGTACCCGATACAGTCGACACGGAGGAACCCGATAGTGAACCAGCAGAGGAGCCGGCAGAAAGCGAGCTTGACGAGCATGCTGACCTGAGTGATATCAACGACTGGCAGTGCGGCGACATCCGCATCGAGATCGTCGTAGACGACGGTGACGCGGTTCTCACCCTGCCCTGGGAAGACCAGGTGCTGCGGCAACGGGAGACCGATACCGGAAGCCGCTATGAAGGCCGTGGCGTCGCCTTCTGGTCAAGCGGGCCCGATGAGGCCATGCTGGACCTCCCGCAACAGGATCCGATGGAGTGTCGGCCGTCCAGCCTCCCTTCACCCTGGGCATTGGCACGGGATGCCGGCGCCTACTTTCGCGCAACCGGCAATGAGCCGGGATGGGTACTCGAACTGTATGATCGTGACGACCCGGTCTTGCGGCTGGAACTCGAGGGGGGGTCGCGCGAACTGCTGTTCGACACCGTCATCGAGGATCCCGACGGTGACGGCTACATCGCGGAGTCTCCCGGCAACCATGCCGGTATCATCCTCATCCGGGAGCCCTGCCATGACACCATGGTCGGATGGCAGTTTCCCTACCGCATCGAGATGCTGCTCAACGACCGTGAACTCAGCGCCTGCGGCCGCTACCTCTGAAATCCGGCTGACTCGTGCCAGTGGAACGGAAGCTCAGACGTTGAAACGGAAGTGCATGACATCGCCCTCGCGGACGATGTATTCCTTGCCTTCCAGCCTCAGCTTGCCTGCCGCCTTGGCGCCGGACTCGCCGTTGCAGACCACATAGTCCTCGTACGCGGTCACTTCGGCGCGGATGAAGCCCTTCTCGAAATCAGTGTGGATACGGCCGGCTGCTTGCGGGGCGGTCGATCCCGCCTTGACTGTCCACGCACGAACCTCCTTGGGGCCGGCGGTAAAGAAGGTCAGCAATCCCAGCAGTTCGTACCCGGCGCGGATCAACCGATGCAGTCCCGGCTCGTCCTGCCCCAGTTCGGCTAGGAATTCAGCCTGGTCCTCTTCATCCAGTTCCGCCAGCTCCGCTTCCATGGCAGCGCACAAGACCACAACCTCGGCACCCTCGTCGGCGGCCCGGCCGCGCACCGCGGTGACGTACTCGTTGTCCTCGGCAGCGCGGTCGTCGACATTGGCGACATACAACACCGGCTTGGCGGTGATGAATTGCCAGGTCTTGAGCACCTTCCGATCTTCCTCGTCTACTTCCAGGGTGCGCAATGGGCTACCTTCGGCCAGGTGTGCAACAACCCGCTCGAGCAGCGCGGCCTGGCGCCTGGCCTCCTTGTCGCCCGACTTGGTCTGGCGAGCGACCTTGTCAAGGGCCTTTTCAGCCACGTCCAGATCGGCCATCACCAGCTCGGTGTCAATGGTCTCGATGTCCGACAAGGGATCGACCCGCCCGGAGACATGCGTGACATCGTCATCGACGAAGCAACGCACGATATGCGCGATGGCATCGGTCTCGCGAATATGGGCAAGAAACTGGTTGCCCAACCCCTCCCCCTTCGAGGCGCCGGCAACCAGCCCGGCGATGTCGACGAACTGCATCATCGTCGGGATCACCTTCTCGGGCTTGACGATGGCTGCCAGTTCATCGAGCCGCGGATCAGGCACCGGCACCATGCCGACATTGGGCTCGATGGTGCAGAACGGATAGTTCTCGGCCTGGATGCCGGCCTTGGTCAGACAATTGAATAGTGTCGACTTGCCCACATTGGGGAGACCGACGATGCCGCATTTGAAGCCCATGGCTGGGTTTGCTCCGTTATTTTGTGCTGTTGAGACGCTTAGCTGAGCATTGCTGCACTGCACTCTGGTCAGCCGTAAAACGGGAAATGTAAAACGTAAAACGGGGGATGACTCCGGCGAGTCCTGTCACGAGCGGTGGCCAATGGCTGGGGCCCCGCCATTGCCCACCCTGGTTTTCAGACAGCACCACGACCCTGCGCCCGTTTCACGGTTTACGTTTCCCGTTTTCCTCACTCTCAGGACGCGTATGCAGTTTCTGCATCGCCTTTTCCGGGCGCCCCGCCAACAGGTCCGGCAGCGCGTCGGCGGCGCGATCGGTGGCCTCCAGAATGGCCTTCTCGTCCTCGGCAGTCGCGCGACCCAGTACCCAGGGAGTGACGGCTTCGCGGATTCCCGGGTGACCGATACCGATGCGCACGCGCCAGAAATTCTGGCTACCGAGATGACTGAAAGTACTCCTGAGACCGTTGTGGCCGCCGTGCCCGCCGCCCTGCTTGAGCTTGACGGTGCCCGGGGGCAGATCAAGATCGTCATAGGCAATGACCACGCGTTCGGCCGGCACATTGAAGTAGTCGGCGGTCGCGCGCACGGCCTGTCCGGAGTGGTTCATGAAAGTATCCGGGCGCAGAAACACGCAATCCGCGCCGGCAAAGCGACACTTGGCCGCCTCTCCGTGCAGCTTGCGATTGGGCTTGAGGCCCAGCGCCTGCCGGCGGTCCAGGATATCCAGAAACCAGAACCCGGCATTGTGCCGGGTTCTTTCGTACTTCTGGCCCGGGTTGCCCAGGCCGACGATCAGCCAGCGATCGCTCACCGGCGTACTCAGTCTTCCTTCTTCTCTTCGGCCTCGGCCTCGGCCTCGTCGTCGCCTTCCCCGGCCTCGGCTGCTTCAGCTTCCTCAGCTTCTTCGGCCTCACCAACGGTTTCGACTTCGGCAGCTTCACCCAGGGCGGCATCGGCCTCGGCGGCCTTCTCGCCAGTGCCCTGACCAGCACGAATGAAGATTGCGGTCACGATGGCATAGTCATCGCTCTCATCGCCATACTCCAGCGCCGGGATCTTGACCCCTTTCGGCAGCGGAATCTGGCTGAGCATGACGCTCTCACCGGGCTCGAGCTTGGCCAGATCGACTTCCAGGTACTCGGGCAAGTCACCGGGCAGCGCCTCGATTTCGACTTCGACGACCTGGTGGGATACCACCACGCCAGCCTTCTTGCCAGCTGGAGATTCCTCTTCATTGACGAAGTGGATCGGCACGCTCAGGCGCAGGGTTTCCTTCGCGGAAACGCGCTGGAAGTCGGCATGCGTGAGTAGCGGCTTGAACGGATGGCGCTGCAG
The DNA here is from genome assembly GCA_007128175.1 of Wenzhouxiangella sp. GTDB lineage: Bacteria > Pseudomonadota > Gammaproteobacteria > Xanthomonadales > Wenzhouxiangellaceae > Wenzhouxiangella. Next base: position 10,256 of record SKXY01000332.1, read on the forward strand.
ATCGCGCAACACGACCTTCTGCTTCTTTTTGCCGATGGTCAGTTCGAGCACGGAAGCATGAAAAGCCTCCGTTTCGGCGGAGTGCAGGAGAAGGTCGTGATCGACGGTAATGCTGGCAGGCTCACGGTCGCCACCGTAGACCACGGCGGGCAACCGACCGGCACGGCGCAGGCGGCGGCTCGCACCTTTCCCCACGTCCGTGCGCATTTCTGCCGGAATCTTGTAGGTTTTCGACATGACAAAAGTCTCTTGATGATGGTTGAAGAACCGACAGCCCGCGACCAGGCTATCGGAGCAAGCCCACCATTGTAAACCCTTGACCGAGCAGAAGGAAGCCCGATGAGCCCGGAAGTTGTCCCAGAGCCCATGGCGTACGCCGCACCACCCAGTCCAAGGTGCCGGCAACCCGGCCTTGACGCCCCATTCTGGGCCGGGTCAGCAGCAAGCGGGGCGCGTCGGCAAGGTGTTCGCCGATCTGGCGCTGCGCAAATCAGCTTCTACGATAAGAAATCAGCATGTGGTTGATCTGGTCCAGTACATTCTGATACATCATGTGCTCCACTGGAGTCTGAGTCTGATAAACCGCTTCGAAAACGTCCCTCGGCTCAAGGCAGCCAACGCCGGAGGATTCCCAGGCTAACATACATATTCTGAGCACCATGGGGTGATCCTTGCCGATACAACCTCCGTGATACTGGCACAGCAGGGTAATGGAAATCGAGTCCAGCACTCGAGCGTATTCCATATGCCATAAGTCGTATCGACCCTCTAGCCTGGTCTGGATAGCCTCAATTTCCGGTCTCAGCAAAAAAAGAATCGAACTGGTCACCATTGCTTCATCGAAGTTCAATAACGCCTGATGCAGTTGGCTCACCAGGGTTTCGCGGGCCAGACTCGGATCGTCGCCGATCAATTCTTGGGCCTCTCTTCTCCCAAGATAGTCAATCCGGGAACCTGTGGCGGCCCGGACAACCTCTTCTCGCGCCTCACCCGACAACAACTCACTCGCTTCCGGCAGGGTCTCGCAGAACTCGACAAAGGACAGCAGCTTCAGGGGGAATCGGCCGACTTGAACCGAATCATCGAGCGAATAATCCTTATATGACTCAAGACGCCTGGCAGGCTCACAGGCCCGCGACCAATTCCTTGCCGTTTGCAATGCAGCAGCCTCGGACCATCCGAAGGTGCTGGCAGAGTTCAGAATCAACTCCCTGGCGTCGGTTGTGGACTCGAATGGACTCCAGGCGGTGCCCTCATCCGGCGCCGCCAGAGCCTCGGGCCTCGAACTCAACTGACTTCGGCTGACGTTGTCTCCGGAATCTTCCGACTCGAAATCCGCCTGATCAGCAGCCTTCTCCTCGTCTTCAATCACGGATACATCGACATCCTCAGCAAAGCCTCCAATGCCAGTCCATTGCCAGTAGGCCAGAGCGGCAACCGCGATGAGTAGCATGATTCCCAGGTAAATCCTCATAACGCCACCATTAGATCACTAACAACAGAGTTCATCGATATGGTGACCATCCAAATGTGGCTGCCTCGCCGCGTCTTCAGGCTAACAAAGCGCAAGGAGCGATTTCAACTGCGCAGCAGACTGATGCATGTTGATGAGCACTTCTGAGATCTGTAGCTGGGCGCCGGAGGTCCGAAGGTAGGGGGCTGTGGTCGTAAGACAGGAGATGAAAGACAGGAAACGAAACTACAAGGACTTTGGGCCTCGGCACGGACCATGATTTCCGGATCGCGTGCACCCCGACTCATGTCTCGTCAGCCGGCTCTTTCCAGCACCCGGTTTTGGCCCACGTTTCCAACGCCGCCATCCACGGCGCGATGTCAAGTCCCTGTTCGGCCAGCCAGGCGTCGTCGAAGTAGCTGTCGCGGTAGCGCTGTCCGTCGTCGCACAGCAGCGTGACGACGCTGCCCTGCTCTCCCTTCTCGCGCATTTCCGAGAGCAGGCGTGCGCTGCCGATCAGGTTGGTGCCGGTCGAACCGCCGCATTTTCGACCCAGCCAGTTCTCCAGGAAGCGAATCGCGGCCATGCTGGCGGCATCCGGGACGGTCATCATCCGGTCGATGACCGAAGGTATGAAGCTGGGCTCCACGCGGGGGCGGCCGATGCCCTCGATGCGCGAGCCAGCCGTGATGGCCAGGTTTGCGTCGCCAGTCTTGTAATAGTCGTGGAATACCGAGTTTTCCGGATCGACCACGCACAGGCCGGTCGGGCAGCCCGCGAAGCAGCGAATACGCATGTAGCGCCCGATAGTGGCCGCCGTCCCCCCGGTGCCAGCCGACACCACCACCCAGCGCGGGTGTGGATGAGGCTCGCGCGCCATCTGGGAAAACAGGCTTTCGGCGATGTTGTTGTTGCCGCGCCAGTCGGTGGCCCGTTCGGCGTAGGTGAACTGGTCCATGAAGTGGCCTCCCAGCTCACGCGCCAGCTTTGCGGACTCGTCGTAGATGGAACAGGCCTCGACCAACCGGCACTCGCCGCCGTAGAACTCGATCTGCGCAATCTTCTCCGGTGAGGTACCTTCCGGCATCACGGCGATGAAGCGCAGGCCCAGCAGGCGGGCGAAATAGGCCTCGGAGACTGCGGTGGAGCCGGAACTGGCCTCGATGACGGGCGTTTCGGGGCCGATCCAGCCGTTGCACAGGCCGTAGAGGAACAGCGAGCGGGCCAGGCGGTGCTTTAGGCTGCCGGTGGGATGGATGGACTCATCCTTCAGGTACAGTTGCCAGCCTGTCCACGCTTCGGGCATGTCCATGCGGATCAGGTGGGTATCGGCCGAACGGTTGAAATCGGCCTCGATGGCGCGAATGGCGTCGGCGGTCCAGCGGCAGTCGCCGATGTCGGTGGCGGGTGACGGGCGTGATCGTTCCATGCCGGGCATGATACCGGGCCTTGAAACCTTCCTGCTAGAATAATGGTCGATAATTCCAATCAAACCATTCGATTCAACAAAGGAACGACGCCAACCATGAGCGAGAACTTCCGCACTACTTCCATTCCGCGCACGCAGCAGGGCGTGGAGATCGACGAAAGCGCCCGCAAGGTACTGCGCAACACCTGGAACCTGCTGTCACTGACACTGCTGTTCAGTGCCGGCATGGCGCTGCTGTCGATGGCCAACAACTGGCCCTACCCCGGCGTGGTGATCACCTTGCTGGGCTATTTCGGCCTGCTGTTCCTGACCATGTACCTGCGCAACTCGGCCTGGGGCCTGTTGAGCGTATTCGCCCTGACCGGGTTCATGGGATTGACACTGGGGCCGATCGTCAACGCCTATCTCGGTATGTTCAGCAACGGACACCAGCTGGTGGTCACGGCGATGGGCGCCACGGGCGTGGCCTTCGTCGGCCTGTCGGGCTTCGCCATGGTGACGAAGAAGGACTTCAGCTTCATGGGGCCCTTCCTGTTCGTCGGCATTCTGGTGGCATTCTTCGCCGGGCTGATTTCGATCTTTTTCAGCATGCCGGCACTGGGACTGGCGGTCAGCGCCATGTTCGCGCTGCTGATGTGCGGGCTGATCATCTACCAGACCCAGCAGATCGTGCGCGGCGGCGAGCGTAACTACATCATGGCCACCGTGACCCTGTTCGTGTCGATCTACAACCTGTTCACCAGCCTGCTGCACCTGCTCGGATTTTTCTTCGGGGAGGATTGATTCCGGCAGGCTGGAACGAACCAGACGCCGGGCACCGCCCGGCGTTTTTTTTGGCTGCATCGCCCCCCTTGAAAACCGGATGCCCGTAACGCCGGCCATGCAAGGCCGGCCTACGCGGGACGAGATACTCCTGGTTAGCGGAGGCGATTCAAGCCGGTCATGCAAGGCCGGTCTACATGGGCCGAGATGCCCTTGGTTGCTGGAGGCGCGTGCGCCAGCCATGCGGGGGTGGCCGACCCGGACCGAGGAGCTGAGGTCGTCCGGCGAGCATGGCTTTGGCGTAGGCCGGCGCTGCGTCGCCGGCGTGTGCGCTCAGTGACGGTGCCGCGGAATGAAGCTTTCCAGCAACAGCAGCCCGACGCCGACGACGATGATGGCGTCGGCCAGGTTGAAGGCCGGCCAGTGCCAACCGGCGTAGTGGACATCGACGAAGTCGACGACATAGCCGAAGCGAACCCGGTCGATCAGGTTGCCGATTGCCCCACCCAGGATCAGGCTGAGCGCGGTCGGCAGCATGCGAGCGCGGTGCGGAAGTCGCCACAACCAGACCAGCAGAATGACGCAGATCACCACGGCCACGCCGGAGAGAAACCAGCGCTGCCAGCCGCCGGCACCGGCCAGGAAGCTGAAGGCCGCGCCGGTATTATGCGCCAGGGTCAGATTGAGCCAGGAGAACACTTCACGCGGCCGGTACAGTTCAAGCGCCTGGGTCGCCAGATACTTGGTCCACTGATCCAGAATCACCAAGACAACAATTAGCCCCAGCCAGAGGAAATATTTGGACGGTCGCATCGGCAACATAGTGATCAGCCCCAGCTGCGCGTCTCGCCCGGGCCCTTGATATTGCCCACGCAGCGCGTGCAGATCTCCGGGTGATCCGGATTGCCCCCGACGTCCTCACGATGGTGCCAGCAGCGGACGCACTTGGCGTGTTCGGTGGCGCACACGGCCACTTTCAGCGTATCGCCTTCGATCTCGGCCGATTCCATGGCTTCGGTCACCGACGCCAGGTGAACATCGGAGGAAATGAACAGAAAGCGCAATTCGTCCCCGATAGCCGCCAGCTCCTCGCCCAGTCGACCGGAAGCCTCCAGCGTGATCTCGGCGGCCAGCGACGAACCGATGGCTTTCTCGCGTCGCAATTCCTCCAGCTTCGGGCCGACCACTTCGCGAACGGCACGCAGGCGTCGCCAGGTTTCGCGGGTCTTGACATCGGTCGCTTCGAGGCCCTCGTACCACGTCGCCAGCATGACCGATTCCTCGCGCTCACCTGGCATCTCTTTCCAGATCTCCTCGGCGGAGAAGCAGCAGACCGGGGCCAGCCAGCGAACCAGCGCCTCGAGGATGTGGTACATCGCCGTCTGCGCGGAACGTCGGGCCGGATGGTCCTCGGGCAGGGTGTAAAGACGATCCTTGATGATATCGAGGTAGAACGCGCCCATGTCCACCGAGCAGAAGTGATGCAGGCGCTGATAGATATTAAGGAACCGGTAGTTCTTGTACGACTCGACGATCTCCTCGCCGAGCTGGCAGGCCATGTCCACCGCGTAGCGATCCAGCGGCAGCAAGTCATCGGTGGAACGCAGATGCCGGTCGGGATCGAAGCCGTGCAGATTGCCGAGCAGGAAGCGCGAGGTGTTGCGAATGCGTCGGTAGGCGTCGGCCACGCGCTTGAGGATCTCGTCGGAAACACTCATTTCCTGGCGGTAATCGGCTGCGGCCACCCACAACCTGAGAATATCGGCGCCCAGGGTCTTCATGACCTGCTGCGGGGCAACGACATTGCCCATGGACTTCGACATCTTCTTGCCCTCGGCATCGACCGTGAAACCGTGGGTGAGCACCTGCCGATACGGCGCCTCACCGTGCATGGCCACCGAGGTCAGCAGCGAGGACTGGAACCAGCCGCGATGCTGGTCCGAGCCTTCCAGGTAGAGGTCGGCCGGCCGGGTCAGTTCCTCGCGCTGGTCGAGCACGCAGTGGTGCGTCACGCCGGAATCGAACCAGACGTCGAGGATGTCGGGCACCGGCTCGTAGCGCTCGCCATCCACGCCCAGGCGCTCGGCGATATCGTCGGCATACCAGGCATCGACACCCTCTTCGGCAACGATGTCAGCCAGCTTCTGGAGGATCTCCGGAGTCTCCGGGTGCGGCTGCTGGCTGTCGCGATCGATGAAAAAGCCCAGCGGCACGCCCCAGGTGCGCTGGCGCGAGATGCACCAGTCCGGGCGGGTCTCGATCATGCCGCGAATACGCGCCTGGCCCCAGTCCGGCACCCAGCGTACCTGGTCGATGGCCT
>SKXY01000059.1 GCA_007128175.1 Wenzhouxiangella sp.
GCTGGGTGCCGGCGTTGACGTAGACGATGGTGGCCGGCAGCATGCCGAGCTGGCTGACCCAGAAATAGGTCCAGGTCCGGATCGGGGTCAGCGCCATGACCAGGTTGATGACCCAGAAGGGAAAAATCGGTACCAGCCTGAGTGCCAGCAGGTAGAAGGCGCCGTCTTTCTCCACCCCGCGGTTGATGACGGCCAGGCGCTTGCCGAAGCGCTTCTGGACGGCATCGTGGAACAGGAAGCGGGCGGCCAGGAACACCAGCGTGGCACCGATGGTGCTGGCAAACGACACCGCGATGGTGCCGGTGACCACCCCGAACAGGGCGCCGCCGGCCAGTGTCATCACTGCAGCTCCGGGCACAGACAGCGCGGCCATCAGGATGTAGACGCCCATGTAGGCGGCAACCATCAGAGCGAAGTTGGCCTCGGTGAAGGCGAGCAGGTTGTCGCGCTGCTCGCGCAGCACCTCCAGGCGGAAATGCTGCTGCAGGTCGAGCAGGAAGAATGCGGCGATACCGACCGCGAACAGCGCGGCGATCACGATGCGCAGGAGTTGCCGGGAGGTCATCCTGATGTGCTTCCTTGAGGACAGTTCAGCCTCAAGGATACAGGCAGGCTGACGAGGCCGGGTATAGGTGTTTACCCGGGCCCGGAGGCCACCGATGAACCGGCAATCAGCCGGCTTTGCCGAAGCTGACTCGCTCGATGCCGGCGAGATCGCAACTGGATCCGACCAGCACGAAACCCGCCGATTCCAGCAGGCCGCGCACGGCGGCGGCCTGGTCGTGGCCATGTTCGAGAAGCAGCCAGCCGCCGGGTTCGAGATGGTCGGGCGCTTCGGCGATGATGTCACGGATCAGGTCCAGGCCGTCGGCGCCGGCGACCAGAGCCAGGTCGGGCTCGAAACGAACATCGCCCTTCGACAGGTGTTCGTCGCCGGCGGCAACGTAAGGCGGATTGGACACGATCAGGTCAAAGCGGCGGTCTCCTACCGGCTCGAACACGCTGCCGGTCAGCAATTCCAGCGTTCCGGCTCCCAGGATGTTCCGGTTGCCTGCAGCCACTTCCAGAGCAGCCTGTGAGCGGTCAACGGCACTCACCTGCCAATCAGACCGCTCCAGGCAGATCGTGATGGCGATGCAACCCGAACCGGTTCCGATATCCAGCACCTTCGCGCGCTTGGGCAGTTCGAGTTCCAGCGCCTTTTCAACAAGCAGCTCCGTTTCGGGTCGCGGAATGAGAACATCCGAACTGACCCGAAAGCTGCGCGAGTAGAATTCCCGCTCACCGGTCAGGTAGGGCAGGGGTTCGCCAGCGCGGCGTCGACCCACCAGCTGCATGAACCGCGTGAAGTCTTCCTCGAGGCATTCCGCGTCGGGGTGGGCGAAAAGCCATGCGCGGGTCCGGCCGACGGAGAAGGCCAACAGCAGTTGTGCCTCCAGCCGGCTTCCCAGTTCCTGCGCCCCAAGCCTGCCGGCCTTACGAATGCTGACCGATGATTGTTGCTCGTTCATCGGGACGCCGATCCGATGACCGTGGCTGGATCAGGCATGGTTTGCCAGAGAGCTTGTGCCCGATTGGAATAGATGGTGCACATGAATTATCATTCCTTGAACAGGGGTGATATTGAACGGCAGGTCCACACATCGTTGAACGGAGGTAGTGTGCGCGTTTTTGCTGTTCCGGGGGGAGTGCTTTTCATCCTGCTTTTCCTGGTCTTGAGCGGTCGGGCAGCTTGGGCGGTGCAGCTCAACGTCGAGCACTATGATACCCGTGACGGCATTCCCCAGGTTCAGGTACTGACCGTACATCAGTGTGACGAGGGATACATCTGGCTGGGTACTTTCGGTGGTCTAAGCCGCTTCAACGGCAGGGGGTTTCGGCACTTTTCGGCGCGTGACGGGCTGCGTTCGAATTACATCACCGCTCTGGAAACCGACTCGACCGGACACCTGTGGATAGCCACGAGCTCAGGGCTTTGCCGTGTGGCTGGCCGTGATCGCTTCGAATGCCAGGATCATGGTGAATTGCACGGTATTCATATCCATGACCTGCACGCGGTCGATGGAGCACTGTGGGTAGCCAGCGATGGCGGTCTGTTTCGGGTCGAGGACGACTCCATCCAGGCAGTTGAATTCGCTGCCGGGTCCGGGCAGCCACGAGTACTCAGCGTGGCTTCGGCCGATGATGATGTGATCTGGGTCGGCACCGATACCGGGTTGTTTGTGCTGGGCGAGGGTGACTCGACGGGCAGCAGGGTTGTCGAGGTTCCCGAAATGCAGGTTGCAGCCCTGGCCGTGGTCGAAAATCGGGTATGGATCGGCAGTGGCAGGGGATTGTATCGGTGGGAGGACGGGGGATTGGTTGAGCCGGAAGACCCACTTCTGGTGGATGTCGGGCATCTTCGCGTCGATGACGACGGGCGAATCTGGGCGTCAACGGCAACCGGGCTGGTAAGAGTCGAAGGCAGCCGTGTCGATCACCTGGGCGTGAACAACGGGCTGGCCTCGGAGATTCTCCACCAGACCTTTATCGATCGTGAAGGAATTGTCTGGATGGCGCACGACAGCGGGCTGAGCAAGCTCTTGCCCAGCAAGTTCGTCGGTTACAACATCGGGAGTGGCCTGTTGTCGGCCTTCGTTCGAAGCCTGGCCGAAGACGATATGGGTCGATTATGGCTGGGGACACGCAATGGCGCCCAGGTTGTCTCGCTCATTGACGGCGAGAGGCGTCTCGAATCAGACGTGAAGATCACGGCAGCCGAAGGGCTGGCCGATGAAAGAGTTTATTCGATCACTTTTACCGGGGATGGAGATGCCTTGCTTGCCACCTCGCAGGGGGTGGTGCAATGGCGTGAAGGGGAAGGTGTGGCGAACGTTCTGGTGGAAGAGGACGGACTGCCCAGCAACCGTGCCAGAGCGCTGCTGCACGATTCACGGGGCCGAACATGGGTCAGTACGGATTTGGGTACCGTGCTGGTCGACAATGGTGCGGTTCATGCGGCACCGACGCCCGATCTGGCGGCGGCTTACGCCATGCGCATCCGCGAGGACGAGGCCGGGCGGATCTGGTTTGCCACTCTTCAGCACGGTCTGGTCATGCTGAAAGAAAATGGATCACACCGACAGTGGCGGGGCGCAGACGGCCTGACCGACGAAATGCTGTGGGACGTGGTGCCGTCCGGCTCGGGTTCGGTCTGGGTCGGCAGCAATGGCGACGGCCTGTTTCACGTCGATGTCGACGGTTCGATCACGAACTACACGGTCGAAGACGGCCTGACCGATGATTTTGTCTGGCAAGTATTGGTCGACAACGACGGCCGGGTCTGGGCTTATACCAACCGAGGATTGTCGCGTTTTGACGGAAGCGGCTTCGAAAGCTTTGGTGAGAGTGACGGCCTGCTTCATCTCGAAGGAGCGGCCACGGCGGCGCTGCAGGCCAGCGACGGTGGGTTGTGGTTCGGGTCGGCCGATGGTCTCATGCGTTACGAGCCGGACGGCCGTGGCCGTGGTGAGGTGCCGCCCCGGGTCGTGATTGAGGAGGTGACGCTTGGCGGTCAACCGATCAAGCACTCCGAGCGCCTCCCGCACGCTTCGGGCAGCCTGCAGATCCGCTTTGCGGGGTTGAGCTTTCTCGACGAGGAGGCGGTGACCTACCGTTATCGACTTAGTGACGTGGAGAAGGAATGGACCGAGGGTGGCAACAGCGGTTCGGTCACCTACGCCAGCCTGGGTGGCGGTGATTACATTTTCGAGGTCCAGGCACGAAATCATCATGGAATATGGAGCCGGGAGGTGGCGAGCTTCCCGTTCAGTGTCCAGCCACCGTTCTGGGCCACCTGGTGGTTCTGGACGGCGGTATTCCTCGCACTGGGGCTACTTGCCCATACAACCTTGCATCTTCGTGAGCGTGCCAATCGCATTCGGCAACTGGAGCTTGAGCGTATCGTCGATCGGCGGACGGCTGAACTCAGCGAGGCCAACAGACGCCTCGAGCATGCCTCAAGGACAGATCCGCTGACGGGGCTTCCGAACCGCCGCTACCTGTTCGATCGCATAGATCATGATGTTGCTGAAACCCGGCGCCGCTATGCCGGTAATCAAGTTGAGGAAAACCGCGACATGATTTTCATGATGATCGACATTGATCACTTCAAGTCGATCAACGATCGCTATGGGCATGATGCCGGCGACAAGGTTCTGTGTGCACTGGCCCGGCTGCTGGCTTCCGAGTTGCGTGCCTCCGATGACCTGATCCGTTGGGGCGGCGAGGAGTTCCTGGTGATGGCCCGCAACGCCGAAGCGAGCCTGGCGCGCAACCTTGCCGATCGGATCGTCAATGCGACGAGAGGTCACGAACTGAAACTCAACGAGAAGGAGGAGGTGCTTGTCCCCACCTGTTCTGTGGGTATCGCGACCTTTCCGTTTTTCCATGAACGACCCGCACTGCTCGATTGGGAGCAGGCAATTCAGCTGGCCGATATCGCCGTCTACATGGCCAAGAACAAGGGTCGCAACGGCTGGGTCTGGCTGCGTGCCGGATCTCCCCCCGCGGACGATGACGGCGGCACCTTCGTGGAGCGGACTCGTGAAGAGCGAGCAAGCCTTATCGAGTCGGGCCACGTGTTTGTCGACAGCAGCTTCAAGTAACCACTGTCCTCCAGACCCACAGACTGGTTTTCCGCGCGATAGGCGGTTCGGTGGAAAGCGTAATCGAAGTCAAAGGGGGTGAAGCTTTGAAGGGTGGTGGCCAGGGACGGAA
>SKXY01000296.1 GCA_007128175.1 Wenzhouxiangella sp.
GCGAGCGTCAGGTGCGCTCGATCGAGCCGCGCATGGTGCAGCTCTATGGCGCCCTCGCCGCCGACCGGCTGCTGTTCAACTCACGCTACAACCGTGACAGCTTCCTGAACGGCATCGACGAGTTTCTCGACCTGATGCCCGACGGTGTACCCGACCGTGTCCGCGAGCGACTGACTTCAAGATGCGAGGTGCTGCCGGTGCCGGTCGAGCCCGTTCAACCCCACGGGCAGCGCGATCACCGCCTGATCGTCTGGAACCACCGCTGGGAATACGACAAGGCGCCGGAGATCTTTGCCGAGGCCATGATCGCGCTGGCCGACTCCGGTGCCGAGTTTCGGCTCGCCCTGCTTGGCAAGCGACCGCAGGAACCGCCCGAACCCCTGGCCCGGCTGCGTCGTGCCTTGTCTGATCGGATCGTTGCCGACGGACACCTGCCCCCGGATGAGTATCGCCGACTGCTGGGGCGTGCGGGCATTGCCGTGAGCACCGCCATCCACGAATTCCAGGGCATCAGCATGCTCGAAGCCGCCGGAGCCGGGGCACTTCCGCTGGTCCCGGACGATCTTTGTTACCGGGAACAGTATCCGGCGCGCTATCGCTATCGGGCCGGAGATTTCACCGCCCTGGCCGACAAGCTGCGGCAATGGCTGGCCGGAGATTCGCCGCCACCGTGCGCGATCAACCACTGGCTGGCACCGACCACCGGGGCGCCATGGCGGTCGGCCCTGGGCAAAGCGTTCGGCACAGACTTCGCCTGACGCGCATTCGAGAAGGACTGTCAAGACACGACGAACCGCTCGACAAGGTGCATCCGTTTGCCGGACTTGCTGCGTATGGCTACTAAAGTTCAATCGCGTTGACAGCAACCGGAATCCGATACATGCACCTTGAAAAAATCCCCTTGGCAGACGGTCGAATCCAGCCACACACCCCGGACCGCCGGCGCTTCCGGCACGACCGAAACCTGCTCTGCACGCTTGTGGTGCTATTCATCCTCACTGCCTGCGCGACACCACCGACATCGGTCGAACCGCCGCCTGCCCCGCCACCCGAACCGGTGCGGGAACCGAAGCCCGAAGTCGCCACACCGCCCCCCGAGACAGCGGAACCGGTGCGCGAAATCCCGAGTCAGCCGGAACCTGCCAAGCTTCAACCGGAACCAGTCGCCCCACCCCCCGAACCGGTCGAGTCGCCGCCGGAACCGGACCATTTCGAACCCGCTCCGGAAGCAGTCGCCGAGCAACCCCCTACTGAAGAGCTGCCACGGCTCGAAGAATCACCGGCGTCGCCCGTGACCGAACCCGAACGCGACGACCCGCCTGCCAAACCCTCTTCCACGGGGGGGCGACTGGCAGGCCGAGTCAGGATCCTGCGCGACGGTCGCGAACAGGCACTGGCCTCCACTCACCTGAGCCGTACCGTGGTCGCGTGGCTGCCGGATCAGGAGATCGATTTCGAACCCATGAAAGAACGCCAGATCGTGACCCGCCAGCGGCTGTTCTTTCCCGGTCACCTGGTCGTAACCAGCGGAACGTCGATCCGCTTTCCGAACATGGATCCAATCGATCACAACGTGTTTTCGCTCACCCCGGGCCACCGCTTCGATGTCGGGCGCTACGGGGAAGGCGAGGGGCGGACACATGTTTTCGAGGGCTCCGGCACGGTGGAGATTCTCTGCAATCTGCATTCAGACATGAAGGCGCACCTGTTGGTATTGGCATCTCCCTTCTTCACCACCCCAGACGGTGATGGCCGCTTCGTACTCGATAACTTGCCTCATGGAAGTGGTGATCTGCTGGTGTGGAACCACCGTGCCGCCAAACCCGTGCAGCGTCTGCGCCTGGACACGTCCGGGATCGGTGAAGACCTGGTTCTGGAAGTCAATATTTCCAGTACCACGGCCGACCGGCGCCGGATCCGGTGAACACCCAAGGCATCCTGGTTCTTCTGGTCATTGCTGCTCATGCAGCCGCTTCCGATGCCGAAACCGCTGTACAGTGGACCAGTCCGACAGAACAACCGGCCACGGATGGAGCCGAACTTCTCGCGCTTGGCCGCCTTCAATTCAGCGACGGCGAAACGGGCTTGTGGCTTGGCACAACCACGGACAACTGGCGCCGGGTTGGCCGGAGCTGGGAGCGCTGGCCTGACGGGCTGGAAAGCGGCGCGGGCATACGCGATGCCTTGCTGGCTCCAGGACCCGACGGCACAACCCACTGGTGGCTGGCCACCGAGCAGGGGCTGTTGATCAGTGACGATGATCGCAACTGGAGGCCCGCAATCGAGCCGGATTCATGGCTTGCAGACCACGCCCCGCAAGCCCTTCACTTGAGTCAGGATCAGGCCGGCAGGCCGGTGGTCTGGCTGGGTACCGACCAGGGCCTGATACGCAACCGTGAAGGCGCCTGGCATACGGTGGCAGCCCGTTCCGACGGCTTTCATGGTGGACCCATCAAGCGAATGATCGGCATCGACGTCCAAAACCGGCACCAGGTCTGGGTGGCAGGCCCCCGGGGCCTGAGCATGGAATCCGCCGGACACTGGCATCGACCGGCACGGGACTGTCTCCGAGATCACGTCGTCAATGACATCCACGACATTGTACATCCGCAAGGCGACCGGATTGCCGTGGCCACCGACCAGGCCCTGTTCCTGATTGATCCGGCAGAACCCGACGCATGCCACGAGTTGATCTCGCCGCGCATCCCCGGCCAGCCGGTCGTTCGACTGGGAACCGACCGTGGCGAACAACTCTACCTGATGCGGCACGATGGTATCGAACGGGTCCGTTTCGACCCGGTACGGCGGCAACCGCGCTGGCAGTGGTTCAACCATCGCGATGGCTTGCCGGCGGCACCGGAATGGGTAGGTGCCGCAGGTATCGACGACAATCAGATCCTTATCGCGAGTCGCACCGGGCTGTGGACCCCGCAATCGGATACCTCGACAGATACCGAAGGCGAATCCATCAACCTGATACTTCGCCTGGATGGGACCTCACAATCCATCGCACCAGGCGAAGTGCTCGACGTCCGGGAAACATCCATACCGATAACCATTCAGCCCCGTGGATTTCATCGCCAGCATGTATTGCTATACCGGCACACTACAGATCATTCCAGCGAATGGAGCCAGTGGCAGACCTCAACATCGATCAATATCGACTTCGACGGCTATGGAGGGCACGAGGTGCGCGTTGAAGTCCTGAACGAGCGGGGAGCCGTCCAGGGGCCCTGGGAGTTCGGCTTCAATAGAACGTTCCCGATCGGATGGATCGTGATGATCGTTTCCGTCATTGCGCTGCTGACGATCGCCGCAACCATGGTGCTTCAAATGCGACGCTAGTGGTCCGTCAACCAGGCACCTTCAGCGTCCCAGTGTCAGTGCCGCTCTGAGCACCAATCGGTCCCGCCACGTCATCCGCCCGCCTCGAATCAGCATGAGCGCGCCGTGGCGGCTATTGATCGTTGAATGGCGCGTACCGGCCGGGGCCAGCATGTAATCGCCGGCCTCATATCGCTCGTCGCGATGTTCCAGACTCCCTTCGAGCAAATAGCATTCTTCATCGATATGGTGCGGGTGTGCAGGAATTCGTGCGCCCGGCTCCAGTCGCCACAGCGCGGTCTGGACACCGGCGTTTGCATCCTCGTGAAGAATCTGGACAAAAACCCCGGGCAGCACCTTCTGCCAATCCTCACTATCGCCTCGCACAACTGTCATGGAACGGCTGACCGATTCCAACAGGCCTTCTTTCAGACTGGCTTTTCGCTCCGGGGTCAGCGACGCGCCGGTCGTTCTGGCCGGTCTCCGAACTGCCGATTTTTCGTCGTGATCGTGAGTCATGAGTTTCTGGGATGGTATTGCAACAATGCTGAACGCATCCGGGCCAGTCCCCTTCGACAATGAGATTTTACCGTCCCCAGAGGCATGCCGAGCCGTGATGCGATTTCATGGTGGCTCAGACCCCGGAAAAAAGCCATCCTGATCACCCGTTTCTGACCGTCATTGAGTGCTTCCAGCGATTGTCTGACCGCACTGGCCGTGATATCGCTTTCCAATTCCCGGGAAGGCTCTTCAGGATCTCGATCACTATACGCGACAGCTTCTTCAAGCGGATGCGGCAGTCCACTTCGGTGCCGCGCCTCCTTGCGCAATCGGTCCAGGCTTCGACTCCTGGCCATCATCATGATCCAGGATTCGGCATTGCCTCGTGCGGGGTCGAAGCGATCAGCATTGAGCCATACCTGGGTGAAGACGTCGGAACAGACCTCCTCGGCCAGCCCGACACAACCGACAATGGGCAGCGCCAGCGCGTAAACCCGATCAGCAAACATGTCGAACAATGTAGCCAGCGCCATCTCGTCCGATGCGCACACTCGCTCAATCAACTGCTCTGCGATTCCGGGAATCTCATCGGTTCCGGACGGATTGTCGGCTTTCATCAGCATGCAGCTTCCCTCCTTGATCAAGAATAATGCCTGCATCCGGTTCCGAGTATCGATGCGTATAGCCAATGAAATGTGAAGAACGGCGCCGAAAGGCGGCCTGGCTGACCAAACCGAACGCACTGATACAGGAGAATTTGCATGACGACATTACGCATCACGATGACAGTGGCCGCAATGCTGCTCGGCATCCAGGCCCATGCAACCGGGGGCAAGCTGCTGGGGACCGGCGGAGTGACCCAGTTCGAGGGCGCCGGCGGTGGCGGCCTCACGCCCTGGGCGCTGATTACCGGCATGGGCACCGAGGA
>SKXY01000287.1 GCA_007128175.1 Wenzhouxiangella sp.
AGGCTTTCGGGTTCGCGGCTGGGAGCGGGCGAACTGGGACGAATGCCGCTGACTGCGGCTGGTGGCGGCGGAGGTGGCGGTGCGGCCTGACCCTGCACCTCTCCGGTCACCGCTTCCAGTTCTTCGCCCTTGGCCAGCGCGTAACTGGGCTCATCGACCGATTCGCTGGTGCGCAGACGCTGTATCTCGAAGCGCGGGGTTTCGAGATAGCGATTGGCGACGATGGTGATCGGCACCTTGTTGCGCTGCTCAAGCTCGGCCATGGCGTCGCGCTTTTCGTTGAGCAGAAAGTTGCCCACCTCGATGGGGGTCTGGACGATGACCCGCGAGGTGTGCTCCTTCATCGACTCTTCCTCGGCCAGGCGGATGATGGACAGGGCCAGGGATTCGATCGAGCGGATGGCGCCGTAGCCGTCACAGCGCGGGCAGGTGATGTAGCTGGACTCGCCCAGCGAGGGGCGCAGTCGCTGTCGCGACATTTCCAGCAGGCCGAAGCGCGAGATCCGGCCGATCTGCACGCGCGCCTTGTCCATGCGCATGGCCTCGCGCAGGCGGTTCTCGACCTGGCGCTGGGCATCCTTGCTCATCATGTCGATGAAATCGATCACAATCAGCCCGCCGAGGTCGCGGATGCGAAGCTGTCGGGCGATCTCGTCGGCGGCCTCCAGGTTGGTGTGCAGCGCGGTTTCCTCGATGTCCGCGCCCTTGGTTGCGCGCGCGGAGTTGATGTCGATCGACAACAGGGCCTCCGTGTGATCGATCACGACCGCGCCGCCCGAAGGCAGGCGGACCTCGCGGGCGAAGGCCGACTCGATCTGGCTTTCAATCTGGAAGCGCGAGAACAGCGGGGTGGGATCGCGGTAGGCCTTGAGCTTGCGCAGATTGTGCGGCATGACCTGCTGCATGAATTCGCGTGCATCCTCGAAGACCTTGTCGTCGTCGATCAGGATCTCGCCGATGTCCTCGCGCAGGTAGTCTCGCAGGGCACGGATGATGAGGTTGCTTTCCTGGTAGATCAGAAACGGCGCGGAACGCGACTTGGCGGCTTCCTGGATGGCGCTCCACAGTTGCAGCAGGTAGTCCAGATCCCACTGCAGTTCTTCGCTGTCGCGGCCGACGCCGGCGGTGCGCACGATCGCACCCATGCCGTCGGGAATGTGGATCTCGTTGAGCGTGTCGAGCAGTTCCTTGCGCTCTTCGCGGGTGATCTGGCGGGAGACGCCGCCGGCACGCGGGTTGTTCGGCATCAGCACCAGGTAGCGCCCGGCCAGGCTGACGAAAGTGGTCAGTGCCGCACCCTTGGTGCCGCGCTCTTCCTTTTCGACCTGGACGATGACTTCCTGGCCGCCGGAAACGGCATCCTTGATCTCGACCCGCTCGCCGGCCTCGAGCTGCTTGATTGCCTTGTCGCTGAAGTACTCGCGACTGATTTCCTTCATCGACAGGAAACCGTGTCGTTCGGAACCGAACTCCACGAAGCAGGCATCCAGACTGGGTTCGACGCGGGTAATGCGTCCCTTGTAGATGTTGGCTTTTTTCTGTTCCTGGGCCGGGACTTCGATGTCCAGGTCCAGCAATGTCTGGCCATCGGCGATGGCCACGCGCAACTCTTCTGGCTGAGTTGCGTTGATCAGCATGCGTTTCATTGGTCTTGATTCCTCCGGCGCACGGATGGCGAGAGTCGCCAGGGAGACGGTGCCGGACATTGGCCGCGAACCCCGAAGAAAGGGGGAACGGGTGGAAAAGCCAGTCATCGCGGGCAGCCGAAAGGCCACCGGAGCAGCGGCATATGAGGCCGCCACCTTGCAAATTCGGCGTCGGGGATCGTTCTGATCCGCGAGGCCATCGCGACTGGCGTCCGCGCATGCGCGCGGACCTTCAATATCTGGCACTGATCCCGGCGGCGAGCCTTGCTCGGCCCATCCGAAATGCGCATGATTGCCCGGGATGGCCTGGCAAAGTGCGTGTCACATGCCGGCCGTCCCATGATTGCCTTCATGACCCGACTGCCTGTGCAGGACGGTCATGCATTAAGTTCTGGTTCGCCGTCTGGCGAACGCCCGGTGCTCCGATTCTTCACGAACCGTCACCGGGCGAAGTACCTTGTCGCCGTTGAGTCGGGCGGGTCCGGATGATGCGTCCGTCCGAAGACCTTGGGTCGCAAGCCTCAAACTCGCCCACACTTAACCCGATTATCTTATCATTACGGCCGATTTGATGATAGTCTGAGATGCGCTGGTCGATCGTCCGGCCAGGCCGCAACAAACCGTTTTTACGCGTGTATCCCGATGAATGAAGCTCCCGCGCGACCGGCGGTGCGTCACGTGACCGTCACGGCCGACCAGTCCGGTCAGCGCCTGGACAATTTCCTCATCAGTCAGCTCGATGGTGTGCCTCGCAGCCTGGTCTATCGGCTGGTCCGGACCGGGCAGGTCAGGGTCAATGGTGGCCGGGCCAAGCCGATGAAGAAGCTCAAGGCCGGTGACGAGGTGCGCATTCCCCCGGTGGGCACTCAGCCGCGCAGGAAGGTGAAGGTGCCGTCCGATCTGGTCGAGGAGATCAGGAGCAGGGTGATACATCACGACAACGACATCCTGGTCGTTGACAAGCCGGCCGGCCTGGCCCTGCACGCCGGCAGCGGGCTGAGTTTCGGCCTGGTTGACGTGTTGGGAGAGTTGCACGAGGGACTCAAACCCGTCCACCGGCTTGATCGCCCGACCAGTGGGCTGGTTGTATTTGCCTGCCATCGCCAGGCGTCGGTGGAACTGCAGCGGGCCTTCTCGGGTCGGAGAGTCGACAAACGCTACCTCGCGCTGTTGGCCGGGGAATTGCCCCAGGACCGAGTGCGTATCGACCAACCGCTGAAAAAGATCCGGGACGGCAGTGGTCAGCATCGCGTGATCGTGGCCGAGGACGGACAGCCGGCACAAACGACCTTCCATTGCCTGGAACGGTTCGCGGGTTACAGTTACGTTGAAGCCAGCATCGAAACCGGGCGCACCCACCAGATTCGGGCCCATGCCGCACATATCGGCCACCCGCTTGCCGGCGACGACCGGTACAATCCGGGTCCGGTGCCGGCAGACCTCAAACGATTGTTTCTGCATGCGCACTATCTGAAACTGCCGTGGCCGGAAGAGCTGGTGTTCAATGCACCTCTGCCTGAAGAGCTCGGCGATGTCATCGAGCGTTTGCGCCACAGCCAGGAGAACTGAGCGCCCATGTACCAGCCCCTGACCATTTTTGTTGGTCTGCGCTACCTGCGAGCCAAGCGTCGCAACCACTTTATTTCCTTCATCTCCCTGATTTCCATGGCCGGGATTGCAGTGGGGGTGATGACGCTGATCACGGTGCTGAGCGTGATGAACGGTTTCGAGCGGGAGTTGCGCGAGCGCATTCTCGGCATGGTTTCGCATGCCACCATTCAGGGCTATGACGGCGAGTTTGCCGACTGGCAGGATGTGCTGGACAGGGCGAATGCGCATCCGGAAGTGGTGGGAGCAGCACCCTACGTCGAACAGGAAACCATGCTGCGCGGCCGTCGCACCGCCGGCGCGCTGGTGCGCGGTATCGATCCGGCGCTCGAGCCCAGCGTGTCGGAGGTGCACGAGATGATGCGGATCGGCAATATCGAGGACCTGCAGCCCGGCGAGTGGCGGGTGATGCTCGGTTCCGGCCTGGCCAGTCGTCTGGGCGTCGGTCCCGGTGATCCGGTCACCATCTTCGCGCCCGAGATCCGCACCACACCTGGAGGTGTGATGCCGCAGGTGCGAAGGTTCACCGTTTCCGGCATCTTCGAAGCCGGTGTTCACGAGTACGACACGGCGCTGGCCGTGATTCACTACCAGGACGGCCAGCGCCTGTTTCGCCTGGGCGAGAACATCGGCGGCGTTCGTCTGAAGCTTGACGACATGATGCGTGCCCGCTGGGTCGCGCTGGAATTGTCCGACCAGTTGCCGGGGATCTACCAGGTGCGTGACTGGACTCAGCAGCACGCCAATTTCTTCCGCGCCGTACAGATGGAGAAGACGGTGATGTTCATCATCCTGTCGCTGATTATTGCCGTGGCCGCGTTCAATATCATCTCCACGCTGGTGATGGTGGTCACCGACAAGCAGGGGGATATCGCCATTCTCAAGACCATGGGCATGGGGCCGAGAGGCATCATGGGCATCTTCATGGTGCAGGGCTCGCTGATCGGCATCATCGGCACGCTGGTCGGGGTCGTGCTCGGCATCATCCTGGCGCTCAATGTCGAATCGGTCGTGGCCGGCCTGGAGGCACTGTTGAGCATCGAATTCCTGTCGGCCGAGATTTACTACATCAGCGATCTGCCGTCGGAGTTGCGCATGAGCGACGTGGTGCGCTTCGGTGCACTGGCACTGTTGCTGTCTTTCCTGTCGACCATTTACCCGGCGTGGAGTGCTTCGCGCACGGAGCCGGTGGAGGCCCTGCGCCATGAATGATGCCGTGATCCAGGCGCGTGGAGTGACCCGTGTCTACCGCCAGGGCGATGCCGAATTGCACGTGTTGCGCGGCATTGACCTCGATATCGCGCCCGGTGAGCGGGTTGCCATTCTGGGTGCTTCCGGCGTTGGCAAGAGCACCTTGCTGCACCTGCTCGGCGGCCTGGACAAGCCCACCGCCGGCAAGGTTTTCGTTGCCGGTGCCGATATGGCGGCCGGTGACGAGGGCTCACGGGCCCGAATTCGCAATCGTCACCTCGGCTTCGTCTACCAGTTTCATCACCTGCTGCCCGAGTTCTCGGCACTGGAAAATGTCGCCATGCCCCTGCTGATCGGGGGTGCTTCCGCGGCCAGGGCGAGCGAGGCGGCCAGCGACCTGCTCGGGCGCGTCGGCCTGGCTGAGAGGCTGCACCACAAGCCCGGTGAGCTGTCCGGTGGCGAACGCCAGCGCGCGGCCGTTGCACGGGCGCTGATCAACCGTCCGGCCTGTATCCTGGGCGATGAGCCAACCGGCAACCTCGACGAGCGCAATGCCGCCCAGGTTTACGACCTGATCCTGGAGCTCAACCAGGAGTTTCGGACCAGCGTCGTGCTGGTCACCCACGACCCCCAGCTGGCCAGTCGAATGGACCGGCGCCTGGAGATGACCGGGGGGCTGCTCCAGTCGATTGACTAGCCGGCGGCCATGGGCGGGGGCTGGCGCTACCTTCTGTTGTTCGCTGCCGGCTCGGTGCTGGCGGCCGCGACCCCGCTGCTGCCGGGGTGGTGGGGCATCGGAACCCTGTTTCTGCTGGCGCTCGTTGCCATCGCCGGGCGTCGGACACGTCCGGTTGCGATATTTCTGATCGGTGCGCTCTGGTTTCTCGTCCACGCACAGTGGCAAATGGATCGGGAGTGGCCCTCGCAGCGAGCAGGAGAGACTCTTTCGATCAGCGGTACGGCGGTCGGCCTGATCGAGCAGCGCGAACAGGGCATCCGCTTCGAGTTTCGCCCGGATCGAACCGAAACCGACGGGGATCTTCCTCCAAGGGTGTTGGTCAACTGGTTCCGGCCATCGGTGCATGTCGAACCCGGCTCGCGCTGGCACCTGGAGCTGCAACTGCGTCCGATTGATGGTCGGGACAATCCGGCCGGCTTCGACTTTCACCGCTATCTGTTTTCGCGCCGCATCGGCGCCACGGCGACGGTACGGGGCGATTTCGAAGCGCTGGAACAGGAACGGGGAGGGCAGGTCAACCGGCTGCGACAGCGGCTTGCGACCGTGCTGCAGGCCGAGACCACCAGCCTGGACGCCGCCTCTCTCAAACGTGCACTGGGCCTGGCCGACCGTTCTGCCATGAGGCCGGAGTTATCCGATCTGCTCAGGCGCACGGGAACAGCCCACCTGCTTGCCATTTCCGGGTTGCACGTGGGCATGGTTGCTGCAATCGGTGCATTGCTCTGTGGCGTACTCCTTGCGCCGCTGGTGCTCGTTCAACGGCGCTTTGACCGACGCCGTCTGGCCCTGGCCGGCGGATTGGCCGCCGCGACGGCCTACGCCATGCTGGCCGGCTTTACCCTGCCAACTCAACGCGCACTGATCATGCTGGCTGTCGTGGCGATGGCTTTTTTCCTGCGGCGTGCGATCGCGCCGGCGCATGCACTGGTGCTCGCGCTGGTGGCCGTGCTGCTGTTCGATCCGCTGGCCCCGCTGGCGACCGGGTTCTGGCTTTCCTTTGCCGCAGTGGCCGTGCTGATCTGGGCCTTTGCCTGGCGGCCGGCAGATGGCCAATCACGCGCTCAGTGGTTTACGGGTCTGCTGCGAGCTCAACTCGTCATTGCCGTGGGGCTGTTGCCGCTCAACATCGGCGTGTTCCAGCAACTCGTCCCGGCTGCATTCCTCGCTAACCTGGTGGCCATTCCGCTGGTTGGGCTCTGGATCTTGCCGGCGCTACTGCTCGAGATGGCCGGCATCGCTCTTGACTTGCCTACAGCGGTCGTTGCCCGCGTCGGTGAACATGGGCTGGTCTGGCTGATTGGCTTTCTGGTCTGGATCGATGGATTCGAGGTTTCGCATGCCCATGTTGCGGGCGGGACGTGGAAGTCGGTATTTCCCGCGGTGATCGGTGCCCTCTGGCTGCTGGCGCCCAAAGGCTGGCCCGCTCGCTGGCTCGGTGCGCCCTTGCTGCTGCCGCTGGTTCTGGCCAGGCCCGATGCTCTCCGCGACGGCGAGCTGGAACTGTGGCTTCTCGATGCCGGTGACGGCCTGGCCGCCATAGTGCGCAGCGATGCCGAAGTGTTGTTGTACGACACCGGGCCCGGAGACGGACAGGGCAGTGACATGATCGGCCGCGAACTCGACGGGCTGCTGGCGCGACTGGACATGATGTCCATCGCCCGTCTGGTGGTTTCCCACGCACATCATGGTCATTCCGGTGGCTTGGGGTCGGTGGAGCATCGACTGCCCCCGGATCGAATCTACAGCAGTATCAAGGGTGTCGGTCAACGCTGCACTGCCGGCCAGGAGTGGAGCGCGGGGGAGTACCGCTTCAGGATGCTGCACCCCAGCGCCGGCCTGCCTGACCTGGGCGCCAATTCCTCGTGCGTACTGCATGTCAACGGACCGGGCGGTGGTGTGCTGTTGACCGGCGGAATCGATGCCAGTGTCGAGGCCCGGCTGGTTCAGCAGTTCGACGGTCCGCCGGCGGATGTGCTGGTGCTTTCGGCCGGCGGCCACCGCCGTGCCTCCAGCGAGCCATTTCTCCAGGCTGTATCACCGCAACTCGCCCTCGCCTCGACACGTCGCCATGACCGTTTCGGACGACCGCATCCGGAAGCGGTATCGAGTGCAGCGGATGCCGGAGCACGCCTGGTGAGCACCGGCCATTGCGGTGCGCTGCGAATCCGGTTGCGCGAGGGGCAGCCGGCACAGATTCGTTCCATGGCCACGTTGAACCTGCGCTTCTGGAAACCTCGCGCCGAGTGCCCGTAAACCAGCTTGCCGGGAACGCGGTGCGGGCGAGAACGGGTCAAACCCGTTATCATGCGCGCTGGAGCCCAACTCGGTACGGAATAGTCCCGGATCATGCTTGAAATCGTAATTGCCGGCGGATGGCTGATGGTGCCCATCCTGCTGTGTTCGATCATCGCGGTTGCCATCATCATCGAGCGCTTTGTCTCGCTTCGCGGCAAGCGGGTGCTGCCGACAGGAGTACTCGGCCAGGTTCGTCACTGGGCCAACCAGCGAGAACTGGACAGCCAGCACATCGAGCAGCTGAGGCGCAGCTCCCCGCTGGGACAGGTGCTGGCCGCAGCCCTGGTCAATCGTCACCGCGGGCGCGAGGTGATCAAGGACGCGGTTGAAGACACCGGCCGTCACGTGGTTCATGATCTCGAACGATTTCTCAATACGCTGGGCACGATTGCCGGCATCACGCCGCTGCTGGGTCTGCTTGGTACGGTGATCGGCATGATCAAGGTTTTCAGTGCCATCATGATGCACGGCGTTGGCGACCCGACCCAACTGGCCGGCGGCATCTCCGAGGCGCTGATCACGACGGCGGCGGGACTGACGGTGGCGATTCCCACGTTCTTCTTCTATCGCTACTTCCGTGGCCTGGTCCGGAGTTACGTGGTGCAGATGGAGCAACAGGCCATCGACCTGCTGCACGCCATCGAGCATCGCAATCGTCCGCGTGGTCAGTGAGGCCCGGTACTGGGTGAGATGACATGAAACTACTGGACGAAGAACGCGAAGAGCCGGAAATCAACCTCACGTCATTGATCGACGTCGTGTTCCTGCTGCTGATTTTCTTCATGGTTTCGACCACGTTCGAGCAGCACGCGTTGCTGCAACTCGACCTGCCTGAAGCGGCTACGGCCGAGAGCGAGGCAGTGCCGGATGTGGTCGAGCTGATCATTACCGAGGACGGCTTGGTCTACATCGGTGATGAACAACTGGTGGATGACCGACGCGCCACCATGCAGGCGGCGATTGCCGGCAAGTTCGAGGAAAGACCTGATGCCGTGCTGGTGGTCCGGGCGGATGCCGAAGCACCTCACCGACTGGTGGTTCGTGCCCTGGATGCGGCAGCCGCAGAGGGTATTCGCCGTGTCAGCATCGCGACCGTGGAAGAGGGTGGCCCGGATCGATGAACAACGGCGAACGCATGACCGGCCGCCAGGTCTATGCTCGGCTGCTTTCCCACGTCCTTCGCCAGCGCGCAATATTTGCACTTGCATTGTTTGCCGTTGCGCTGGACGCGGCCGGGCAGGGGCTGTTCTTCTACCTGCTGCGCCCCTTGATCGACGAGACTATCGCGGCACCTGATCCGACCTTCAACTTCACCTTGCCGGCGCTGGTGTTCGGCGCGGTGTTCTTGCGCATCGTCGGCAATTTCGGCGGGGAGTTCGGCATGCAGTGGGTCGGACGTCGCCTGATTGCCGACTTGCGCGGAGAACTCTTCTACCGTTATCTCGAGCTGCCGGCTGAATATTTCGATCGCGAGTCCTCGGGGCAGATGATTTCGCGCGTGACATATAACACCGAGCAGGTTGCCGAGGCGGCCACCAAGGCCCTGATCGGCGTGGCTCGCGATGTGCTCACCATCGTTGCGCTGGTTGGTGTGATGCTGATCCAATCCTGGCGTCTTACGCTGACCATGTTGTTGCTGGTGCCGGTCATCGCCCTGATCGTGACCGTGATCAGCCACCGTTTCCGCAAGATATCCACCAGCATTCAGGATTCCATGGGAGACGTAACCCACGTCACCGAGGAGGCGGTCAACGGCCACCAGGTGATCAAGATTTTCGGAGGTCAGCCCCAGGAGCGTGAGAACTTTCACGTCATCAATGACCGCAACAGGCGACTGCACCTGCGCCTGGTCGCCACCCAGCTGGTGTCCTCCTCGCTTGTGCAACTGGCCGCCGGGCTTGCCGTCATTCTGCTGCTGATTATTGCCGCCAGCCAGTTGATGGATACGGAAGTGACTGCCGGCATTTTCATGTCGGTACTGGCTGCCATGGCCGCCTGCATCCCGCCGCTCAAGCGCCTGACCAAGATGCACGTGATGATCGAAAAGGGGGTGGCAGCCGCCAACAGCATTTTCAGGCTGATCGATACTCCCGCCGAGGCCGATGACGGCACGGCCGACCCTGAGCGTGTCAGCGGCAGGATCGAATTTCGCTCCGTGAACTTCACCTATCCGAGTGGCGAGCGTCCTGCGCTGGAAGAGATCGATCTGGAGATCGGCGCTGGCCAGGTCACGGCCTTGGTTGGACGTTCAGGCTCCGGCAAGAGCACACTGGTCAAGCTGTTGCCCCGCTTCTATCTCCCGACCAGCGGTCAAATCCTGGTCGACGGCATCAACATCGTCGATTTCAAGCTGGCCGCGCTGCGTCGCCAGATCGCGATGGTCAGCCAGGACGTCGTGCTGTTCAACGACAGTGTGGCGCGCAACATCGCCTACGGCGCCTCGGCGTCAGCCTCGCGCGAGGAAATTCTGGCGGCGGCCAGGGCTGCACATGCCATGGAGTTCATCGAACGCCTGCCGCAGGGTCTGGATACGCCGATCGGGGAAGACGGTGGGCTGCTTTCGGGCGGGCAACGCCAGCGCATCGCGATTGCCCGTGCACTGCTGAAGGACGCGCCCATCCTGATCCTCGATGAGGCCACCTCGGCGCTGGACGCCGAGTCCGAGCAGACCGTTCAGGCCGCCCTGGACAACCTCATGCGCGACCGAACCACGCTGGTCATCGCCCATCGCCTGGCGACGGTACAGAAAGCCGACCGGGTGGTGGTGCTGGACCATGGCCGGGTGATCGAATCCGGTACGCACCAGGAGCTTGTCGAGCGTGACAACGGGCTTTACCAGTACCTGCACCGATTGCAGCTGGCCGGCAGCCAGCCCGACTGATGGGACGGATTCGGGACGGGATCGAGCGTTATTTCAACCGGGTGTGGTACGACGACAGGCAGCCCGGGTTGGGCTGGCGTGCCTTGTCCGGGTTGTATGGGCTGGCCGCACGCGAGGGAACTGACGAAGATGGCCAGGGGCCGCCCGGGCCGGTCATCGTGGTCGGCAACATCACCGTTGGCGGCGGCGGAAAGACGCCGGTGGTGGCGGCACTGGCCACGGCACTGGTCGATGATGGCTGGCGCGTAGCGATCATCAGCCGCGGCTATGGTGGACAGTCGCCATCACAACCATTGCGCGTTCAGGCCGGTGACAACCCGCATGTCTGCGGTGACGAGCCCCTGTTGCTGGCCAGATCCACCGGCTGCCCGGTCTGGGTCTGTCGCAAGCGCAAGCTGGCCATGCAGGCAGCATTCGATGCCGGAGCCGAAGTGGTGATGTCCGACGATGGCTTGCAGCATACGGCCTTGCCGAGAAGCTTCGAGATCTGCGTGATCGACGAGTCGCGCGGCTTCGGGAATGGTCGCTTGTTGCCAGCTGGGCCTTTGAGGCAACCGCTCGAGCGTCTGGAAAGGGTCGACCTGGTGTTGCGCAAGCGAACCGGCCCATCTTCCGAGCGTACCGACCTGCCGGGAATGGCTTTTGTCATCGAGCCGGGCAAGGTCTACCGACTCGGCGATCACCAGCCGGTCGACCTGGAAAGCAGACAGCCGTTCGATGCGGTTTGCGGTATCGCCAACCCGGACAGTTTCTTCGCCACGCTGACGTTGCTCGGCCTGCGATTCCGACGCCATGCATTTCCCGATCACCATGCCTTCCGTGCATCCGAGCTGGCCGGACTGGACGGACCGTTGGTCGTCACCGAAAAGGACGCCGTCAAACTTGAGGGGCTGGTCGGATTGCCGGAAACCCTGGTGTTGCCGATCGGGGCACGTTTGCCAGCAGCGGTGCTGGAGGCGGTCAAGAGACATGTGGGAGAATTCCAGAAGCCATGAACCAGTTTCACGTCATCGTTCCGGCCCGTATGGCCTCCTCGCGTCTCGAGCGCAAGCCGCTGGTTGATCTTGGCGGCAAACCACTTATCGTCAGGGTGCTAGAGCGCGCCCGTGCCTGTGGGGCACTGAGCGTGCACGTGGCTACCGATAGCGAGGAGATCGCTGGCGTGGTTGAAGCCGCCGGTGGAGAGGCCCTGATCACCTCGGCACATCATCGCTGCGGAACCGACCGACTTTCGGAGGCGGCGCAATTGCTCGGTCTGGCCGACGATGCCATCGTGGTCAATCTGCAAGGCGACGAACCCGAAATGCCGCCAGCCTGCATTCAGCAGGTGTCACGGCTGCTCGAGAATCACCCGGGCGCGAGCATGGCCACGCTGTGGTGGCCCATCGATCGAGAGTCCGACTGGCTTGACCCCAACGTGGTCAAACTGGTGACCGATGCCGGCGGCAAGGCACTGTATTTCTCGCGTGCGCCGATTCCACACGTGCGTGACGGTGACTGGTCCCAGACGCAGGCACGTCGACACATCGGGCTCTATGCCTACCGTGCCGGAGCCCTGTCGGCGTGGCCCGATCTGGCGGCCA
The DNA here is from genome assembly GCA_007128175.1 of Wenzhouxiangella sp. Lineage (GTDB taxonomy): Bacteria > Pseudomonadota > Gammaproteobacteria > Xanthomonadales > Wenzhouxiangellaceae > Wenzhouxiangella. Next base: position 11,944 of record SKXY01000287.1, read on the forward strand.
GCGCACTCGAGATCGCGGAGTCACTGGAGCAGTTGCGGGCATTGGAGGCCGGCTGGAGCATCGTCTGCGAGCAGGCCGTGGCTGCCGTACCCCCGGGTATCGACACGCCAGCCGATGTCCGGCGCTACCTCGGGCGTATCGACGCGCTCTGAGCGCAGGGTTGCGCTAGACTGGGAGTCGAAATCGCTTTATAAAGACATTCAGGTTCTTGTTATAACCTTATGGAAAGTATACTTTTTGTTTGTCTGGGAAATATCTGCCGTAGCCCGACGGCCAAGGCGGTGTTCGACCACAAGCTGCAACGGGCCGGTATCAGTCTGAGAACCGACTCGGCGGGCACGACCGGCTACCACCAGGGCAGTCCGCCCGATCCGCGCGCCATACATGCTGCCAGCGAGTGGGGGCTGGATATCAGCACCGAGCGTGCCAGGATCGTCACTGTTGAGGATTTCAGTCGGTTCGAGCGAATCTATGCCATGGACCGTTCCAACCTCGCTGATCTGCACGAGCGGATGCCGGACGGGGCCACCGCCAGGCTCGACCTGCTGATGAACCTGGCGCCGGACTACGGCCTGGACGAGGTCCCGGATCCATACTACGGCGGCGAAGAGGGCTTTCGGCAGGTGCTCGATATGCTGGAAACGGCGGCCGATCGCCTGATCGAGGAACTGGGAGCCGCTTCGCGTTCATGAGCCGTTTCGACGGCCGTGCCTTCGCCCGCAGCCTGTCGACCGGGCCCGGTGTCTACCTGATGCGCGATGTCGACGGCAAGGTGCTTTACGTGGGCAAAGCGCGCAACCTGCAACGGCGCGTGTCCAGCTACTTCACCCGCCAGCAGCGCAGTCCGCGCATCGAGTTGATGCTGCGCAAGGTGGCTTCAATGGAGGTCAGCCTTACCCGTACCGAGGCCGAGGCCCTGCTGCTGGAAAACGAGTGGATCAAGGCCCATCGCCCGCGCTTCAACGTCAGCCTGCGCGATGACAAGAGTTACCCCTGGATTCGCCTGGAGGCGGGCCACGAATTTCCCCGCATCGGATTTTACCGAGGTTCGCGCAAGCCGCCGCATCGCTATTTCGGTCCGTACTCGAGCGCGGGCTCGGTGCGCGAAGCGCTTAACCAGATCTACCGGCTTTTCGGCATCCGCCAGTGCCGCGATACGGTATTCGCCAACCGCACACGTCCCTGCCTGCAGTACCAGATCAATCGCTGTACCGCCCCTTGCGTGGGCTATATCAGCCAGGAGGCTTATCGCCGCGACGTGCAGGCGGCCGTGCGCTTCCTCCAGGGGCGTGACGAGGAAGTCATCGAGTACCTGGCCGAACGTATGGAAGAGGCCAGCGATAACCTTGAGTTCGAGCGCGCCGCGCAGTTCCGCGACCGCATCCGCAGCATGCAGAAGGTGCGCGCCAGCCAGTTCGTGACCGGTGGCTCCAGCGATCTGGATGTCATTGGCATGAGCATCCTGCCGGCGCGGGCGGCACTGCACGTGGTGGAATTCCGCCATGGCCGCAACGTCGGTGGTCGCACTTACTTTCCCGGCAACCTGCACGAGGACATGGACGAGGCCGAGATCATGTCCGCCTTTCTCGGCCAGTACTACGCCGAGCGCCGTCCACCGCCGGAGATTCTCCTGTCGCAGTCGCCGCGCGAACCCAAGCTGTGGGAAGAGGCGCTGGGCAGCCATCGGGAGGCACTGGTGAAGCTGCGTTGGCGCCTGCGTGGTGAACGTGCCGAATGGGTGCGGCTGGCCGTGGCCAATGCCGACGATGCCTTGCGCCGGCGCCTGGCCGAGCGCGACCAGATCGGCACCGGGCTGGCTGCATTGGCCGACCTGCTGGAGCTGCCGACCCCGCCGGAACGTATCGAGTGCTTCGACATTTCCCACATATCCGGAACCGAGACGGTCGGTTCCTGTGTGGTGTTCGGGCCGACGGGGGCCGACAAGAAAGCCTACCGCCGCTACAACATCCACGACATCGCACCAGGTGACGATTACGCAGCGATGGGGCAGGTGCTCGGGCGTCGTTACGGTCGGGTACTGGAGCAGGAGGATACCTTGCCCGACCTCGTCATTATCGACGGCGGCAAGGGTCAGCTCGGCCGGGCGCGCGAAGTCATGGAGGAACTGGGGCTGGACGCCGTGCCGCTGCTTGGGGTCGCCAAGGGTCCGGCGCGAAGGGCAGGATACGAGACCCTGATTTTCGGGGGGCGCGAGGCCGTGCCCGGCCCGCACGACCCGGTGTCGCACCTGATCCAGCAGATTCGCGACGAGGCCCATCGCTTCGCCATCACCGGCCACCGCAAGCGCCGCCAGAAGCGTGCCCAGGCCTCACCGCTGGAACAAGTGCCCGGAATCGGGCCGAAACGCCGACAGCAACTGCTCAAGCACTTCGGCGGCCTGCAGGGGCTGATCAGTGCCGGCGTCGACGAGATCGAGCGTGTTCCCGGAATTTCCAGAAAGCTTGCCGAGCAGATCGCCAGTCACCTGCAACAGTCTTCCGGGAAGGCATGAAGCCAGTGGCTGGAAAGCCGGCCAGGTGAATCCAGGCAACAAACAATCGAATCGACGAACAAACGCACACCCGACTGCGGGATAATAGTCGGGCGATCCGCCGGAGAATCATTCTTGCACCTGACCATCCCGACCATGCTGACGCTGCTTCGCATCGTGCTGATTCCGGTGCTGGTGGTGGCGTTCTATCTGCCGGTGGAATGGGCCAATGTGCTGACCGTGATTATCTTCGTTACGGCGGCCATCACCGACGGACTGGATGGCTGGGTCGCACGTCGCTTTGGCATGACCAGCAGTTTCGGCGCCTTTCTCGATCCGGTTGCCGACAAGCTGATGGTCGCAATTGCACTCATCCTGATCGTGCAGCGTCATCCGGAAGTGGTGATGGCCTTGTCGGCCGCGGTCATCCTCGGGCGCGAGATCACGATTTCAGCGCTGCGCGAGTGGATGGCGGCGCTGGGGGAGGCGGCCCGTGTCAAGGTCACCTGGATCGGCAAGCTCAAGACCATCCTGCAGATGGTGGCGATCGGTTTTCTGCTGTACGGCGAAACGCTGTGGCTGATCCCGGTACTCGAAATCGGTCGCTGGCTGCTGGTCGCCGCAGCCATACTGACCATAGTCTCCATGCTGGCCTACCTGCGCGCTGCCTGGCCTGCCATCAGGCAGCAGTCGGAGTAAACCGGATACAGGAATCTCAATGTCGAGAAACAGGACCAATCGGGTCACCATGGCTGATAAGGCCGACCGCCACGAACTCTATGAAGCCAGTGTCCAGGATCCCGAAACCGAACTCGAATTCGTCAGCGAAACCTTCGAGTCGTTGACCGGAAGGCCATTGCGATCGATTCGTGAGGATTTCTGCGGCACGGCCAACACGGCTTGTCACTGGGTTCGCTCCGGTCCGGACCACAGCGCCATCGGCATCGATCTTGATGGCGATGTGCTGGAGTGGGGCAGAGCGCATCATCTTGCAGAACTGGACCGCGACGAGGCAGGTCGCATCCAGCTGCTGCAGGACAACGTCATGGCGGCAGCGACCGATCCGGTCGATGCGGTCCTGGCGATGAACTTCAGTTACTACCTGTTCACCACCCGTGAACTGCTGCGGGCCTATTTCGAAAGAGTTCGCGAGGGTCTGGTCGATGACGGCATGCTGTTTCTGGACGCCTTCGGTGGCTACGACGCTCACCGGGAGCTCGAAGAGCGCACCGAGTACGACGAATTCACCTACGTGTGGGACCAGGCCAGCTTCGATCCGATCCACCATCACATGACCTGCCTGATTCATTTCGAGTTTCCCGACGGTTCGGAGATGAATCGGGCCTTCGAGTATTACTGGCGCCTCTGGACCCTGCCGGAGATCAGGGAGCTGCTGGTCGAAGCCGGCTATTCCGAAGTCACCGTTTACTGGGAGGGTACGGACGAGGAGAGCGGCGAAGGTGACGGCATCTACGAACCGGCCGAGACGGGAGACGCCGACGCCGGGTGGATCTGCTACCTGGTGGCAAGGAAGTAGGAGCGCCCCGATTTTCGGTTCGCTCCCGTGCTTGCGCGGGTTCAGAAAAAGCCGGTCACTTCCCGGAGCCAGTTTTCCAGGCCATCGTATTCCTGCGGATCCGCTTCGATGAAGCGTTCGATGTCCAGTTCATGCACGACGGCGTAATGGTTGTCATCGTCGTGCAGGTTCAGCAGCGCCTGCCGGATTTCCTGCTGGATTTCCTCCGGAACCGCCGGGCTTGCCGACAGCGTCAGGCCCGGAAATTCCTGCGATGTCTCGATCGTCTCCAGGTTGACATAGCGTTCGGCCAGGTTGCGCGGAGCAATGGCCGCTTCGGCCTCCATCGAGAACACGATCTCGATCGCATCCAGCCAGGAACTGGCATTGGACTGGATGATGGGCTGCTGCATCGGGTTCTCGTACCAGCGTGACAGGACCAGGTAGCCGAGGCTGGGAGAGGGCATGGACGAGACCGGGCGGCCGACGAAATCGCGCAGGCTGCCGTCGATGTAGGTCGGCGAAGCCATCAGCGAATAGGTCGTTGGTTCGGCAGCCTTGACCAGCGGCGTATAGTCATCGCGCTGCATCCGGAAGGCAGTCAGATGCGCTTCTTCGAGCACCAGGTCAGGCGTCTCGCCGCGTCGCACGTCGAGCCAGTATCGATGGAAGTCACGTGAAATCTGCAGATCGAATCGGTACGGCGTGACATCATTGAGATAGTTCACCAGAGGGCGATAAACCAGGTCTGCCTGGTCGGGGGTGAAAATCGGATGTCCCTGCAGTATGAAAGTTTCCGGTGCACCGGCCGGTGCGGCGTCTGATTCCGGGTCCTGGGTTGGCTGCGCTTCCGTTGCTGCTTGCTCCACCGGTTCTTCTTCGGGGGCAGGGGGCGCTTCAGCGGTCTCGACTTCTGCATCGTCGGCATCGATGACTTCCTCGATCATCGGCTCGACCGGCGCCTCGCTTTCTTCGATAATCTCAGCGGCCTCGACCGCCTCTTCGGCCTCATCCTGCCCGTTTTCGTCATCCTGTGACCAGGCGATGAACGGCGCCAGGCACAACAGCAACAGGCAGAAGCAAACAAGAGCGCGGTTTGAAGCTTTCATTGAGATGACCCCTCTAAGTCCATGATTTGGATTGTATCGTTATATTTGGGCTTGATATTATCACAGCCGGTTTCAAAGCGATACTCGCCCGGAGAGCCCGTCGTTGCTGCTTTCGGCGATGACCTGCGTTCCATCCGTTGTTTCGATCGAAACCACCGCCAGTCCGCTTGATCCATGCCCGTTGTCAAGACTCCATAGCATCTCGCCAGCACGTTTCCCGCCTTCGAGGCGAAGTGCCGAGCCCGGAATCGGCAGTGGCCCGGCTTGGAAATCGACCTTCGCCACCCGGTAACCGACCTTGCCGCGGTAGTGCACTCTTGCGATTACCTCCTGGCCCGGAAAGCAGCCTTTCGAATAACTCAGACCGCCCAGGGCCTCCAGCCCGAGTGATTGCGGGAGGTGGCGACCCGCACTTTCGGCTGAAAGCCACGGAAAGCGTGCCTCGAGGTCAGCGTGCTGCCAGAGCACGCGTTGGTTTTCATCCTCCGGGCACGTTTCCTGATCAAGCGCGATGGCACGATGTCCGTCATAACTGAGGGGAGCAGCTTTCGTGCCGGCGCCGCGGCAGCCGCAAACCCGCTCACCGACGGAGAGCTCGATGTTCCTCCCGATGGCGAACATTTTCAGGCGATCCGAGATCGTCTGGACCTGCGAGACTGGCAGGACCAGTTCGACACGCCCTTCACGCTGGCCTGTCAGCATGACCGTAACGACTCGCCCCTTTGGGTCGCACCAGGCCCCGGGATACCAGTGCTCCGAGTCCATACTGGCGATATCGTTGGTGAGCTGGGCCTGGGCGAAGGCGACGGCATCCGGCCCGGAGATGGTGAGCGTGGCGAGATGATCGAGTGCGAAGAAGTTGGACATTAAGATGGCATCAATGAGGGCTCGAAACAGGGTACAATTTTATAATGTCTCGTGAAAACGAAACCCGGCGGAATACTCCCGCCAATCCCGAGAAGAAGGTGAAACGTCCGGCTAATTCCGAGCGCCGTCCCGTGGAGATCGGGGGCCGCCGCAAGGGGCTCGAACCGACACGTTACGGCGACTGGGAGAAAGACGGACGCTGCATCGACTTCTAAGAACATCTCGCTGACAAAAGAAGAGAACTGGAACATGGTGACGGATAACCGACCGCTATCCCCGCATCTGCAGGTGTATCGCCCGCAGTTGACCACGGTGATGTCGATCTCCCACCGCATCAGCGGCATCCTGCTCAGCTTGGGCATGGTCGTCGTGGTGCTCTGGGTACTGGCTCTGGCTTCCGGTCCCGAAGCCTTCGAGCGTATCAATTCACTCCTGGCCACGCCCATCGGCCTGATCGCCATGCTGGTATGGTCGTTTTCTCTGTTCTATCACCTGCTCAACGGCATTCGTCACCTGCTGTGGGATGCCGGCTGGCTGCTCGATCTGCGAGGCGCCTATGCGTCGGGCTGGATCGTGCTGGCAGCAAGCGTGGTGATGACCGCCATCGTCTGGGGAGGGCTGCTGTGAGGCTGAGAAACCCGCTTGCAAACGCACACAATCATGGATCGGCCGGTCACGGCCTGTCGCACTGGTGGGCGCAGCGATTCAGCGCCATTGGCCTGGTGTTTCTGACCGTCTGGCTGTTGTGGGCACTGGGTTCGCTGGTCGGCGCGTCACACGCTGAGGCCGCCGCCCTGCTGGGTCATCCCTTTCATGCTGCCATGGCGATCCTGTTCGTTGTCGCCGGCGTATACCACGGACAACTTGGTCTGCAAGTGGTCATCGAGGACTACTTCGACAGTCACCTGATCGAGACGACGGCGCTAATCGCCGTGCGCTTCCTGTCCATCATCGGCGGCCTGCTGGCCGTGATCGCAATTCTCAAACTGGCTCTGGGAGTCTGAAATTGAGCAAGGCTTATGACATTACCCGGCACGAGTACGACGTGCTGGTCATCGGCGCGGGCGGCGCCGGTCTTCGCGCCACCATGGGTCTGGCCGCGACAGGACTGAAAACTGCCTGCATCACCAAGGTTTTTCCGACTCGTTCGCACACCGTTGCGGCACAGGGTGGCATGAGTGCCGCACTCGGCAACATGGGCGAGGACGACTGGCGCTGGCACATGTACGACACGATCAAGGGATCCGACTGGCTCGGTGACCAGGACGCCATCGAGTACATGTGCAAGAACGCCATCCCCGCCGTAATCGAGCTGGAGCATTTCGGGGTGCCTTTTTCGCGCACCGAGGCCGGCAAGATCTACCAGCGCCCGTTCGGCGGCATGACCACCCACTACGGTGAGGGCACGGCCCAGCGTACCTGTGCCGCGGCCGACCGTACCGGCCATGCCATTTTGCACACGCTCTACCAGCAATCGCTCAAGCACGATGCGCAGTTCTTTATCGAGTACTTCGCCATCGACCTGCTGATGGACGATGACGGCGCCTGCCGCGGCGTAATTGCCTGGGATCTTTCCACCGGCACGCTGCACGAATTCCGCGCGCATGCGGTGATCCTGGCCACGGGCGGTTACGGGCGGTCGTATTTCTCCTGCACCTCGGCCCATACCTGCACCGGTGACGGCAACGGCATGGTGCTCAGGGCCGGACTACCGCTGCAGGACATGGAGTTCGTCCAGTTCCACCCCACCGGCATTTACGGCGCCGGCTGCCTGATCACCGAAGGCGTGCGAGGCGAGGGCGGCTATCTGACCAACTCCGAGGGCGAACGCTTCATGGAGCGCTACGCACCCAACGCCAAGGACCTGGCCTCGCGCGACGTGGTATCGCGCTCGATGACCATCGAGATTCGTGAAGGTCGCGGCGTTGGCGAGAACAAGGATCACATTCACCTGAATCTGCAGCATCTCGGTGCCGAGGTGATCAACGAACGCCTGCCGGGCATCGCCGAGTCGGCGCGCATCTTTGCCGGTGTCGATGTGACCAGGGAACCCATTCCCGTGATTCCCACCGTCCACTACAACATGGGCGGCATTCCGACCAACTACCATGGCGAAGTGGTAACCCTCAAGGACGGCAATCCCGATGCCGTGGTGCCTGGACTGTTCGCCATTGGCGAGGCGGCCTGTGTTTCGGTGCACGGGGCCAATCGCCTGGGTTCCAACTCGCTGCTCGACCTGATCGTTTTCGGTCGGGCCGTGGCCCTTCGGTGCGGTGAAACCATCGAACCGGGCCAGTCGCACAAGCCGCTGCCGGAAGGCCGGGTCGATGCGATCGTCGACGAGTTCGATCGTCTGCGTCACGCCGACGGCTCGACGCCAACAGCCGAGATTCGGGCTGAAATGCAGCAGGTCATGCAGAACAACGCAGCGGTGTTTCGTACCGGTGAGACTCTCTCGGAGGGCAAGGAGAAGATCGCCGAAGTCAGCAAGGGCTTTGCCGACATCAAGGTCAGCGATCGCTCCATGGTCTGGAACTCCGACCTGGTCGAAACGCTGGAACTGCGGAACCTTCTCGGCAATGCCGTCACCACCATGGTTTCGGCCGAGAATCGCAAGGAGAGCCGCGGTGCGCATGCACGCGAAGACTATTCCGAGCGCGACGACGACAACTGGATGAAGCACACCTTGATCTGGATGGACGAGGCAGGCGCGACGAACATCGATTACCGCCCGGTGCACATGTACACACTCACCGACGAAGTCGATGTCATTCCGCCCAAGGCACGGACGTACTAAACCATGGCACAGTTCAGACTTCCGAAAAACTCCCGCATTACCAAGGGCAAGCACTTTCCGGCACCGGAAGGGGCGAAGAACGTCAAGACATTCCGCGTGTATCGCTACGATCCCGACAGTGGCGAGAATCCGCGGATGGATACCTACGATATCGATCTCGACGATTGCGGGCCGATGGTGCTCGATGCAGTCATCAAGATCAAGAACGAGATCGATCCGACCCTGACCTTTCGTCGCTCGTGCCGCGAGGGTATCTGCGGCTCGTGTGCCTTCAACATCGACGGCACCAACACGCTGGCTTGCACCAAGGGCATCGACGAGGTCAAGGGCGAGGTCAGGATCTACCCGTTGCCGCACATGCCGGTAGTCAAGGATCTGGTGCCCGACCTGACGCATTTCTACGCCCAGTACGCCTCGATCCGTCCGTGGCTGAGAACGCAGAGTCCGGCGCCGCCGGACAAGGAACGCCTGCAGTCGCCGGAGGATCGCAAACACATCGATGGTCTCTACGAGTGCATTCTTTGCGCATGCTGCTCCACCGCCTGCCCGAGTTACTGGTGGAACGGCGAGCGCTACCTGGGCCCGGCCATTCTGCTGCAGGCCTATCGCTGGCTGGTCGACTCGCGCGACGAAGCCACCGGAGAGCGCCTTGACGATCTCGAGGATCCGTTCCGCCTGTATCGTTGCCACACCATCATGAACTGCACCAAGACTTGTCCGAAGGGACTGAACCCGGCCAAGGCCATTGCAGAAATCAAGAAGATGATGCTGGCACGACGCGGGCTCTGATCGGACTTGCGGCCCGGCCCGGGGCGGGAGTTAGCGGCACATGCACGACGCGTCCATTCCTTCACGTCTTCGATGGCGGTGCCGACGGGGCATGCAGGAACTCGACGTCCTACTCGGGCGCTGGCTGGATTCGTGCTGGAGCGAGGCCAGTCCCGATTTGCGTCACGCGTTCGAAGACTTGCTTGAATGCGAGGACGACCGGATCTGGGACTGGCTGATGGGGCGCTCGGAACCTGAGCCGGCGCTCATCGGAATCGTCGGAGAGATCCGTGAACTCGGTTTCGGTACCAGCCAGCACTGACTGGCCGGTCACCCCGGCACCGGTACCGGCAGTTCTGGTGGCCCTGCTCACCCTGGCAGCGATCATGGCCATTGCCCTGTCGGGGCTTTCGCCACTCTACCGGTTCTTGTTGTCGCTGGGAGTCCTGGCTTATGCCGGTTGGCATGTCTTCAGACTCGTGGTGCCCCGATGGGCGATTCTCAAAGCGGACGCTGAAGGTGCCATGCTCCTGAATCGACAGGGCGAAGCGTATTCGATCCGGCTCGATACCAGGTCATTCGTCAGTCCCCTGTATCTGGGGTTCAGCTGCCGATCGCAGGCAACCGGACGAAGCGTCCCGGTCGGCCTGTTCCGCCCCCAGCTCCCTGAAGAGGCCTTTCGACGGCTGTCGGTCAGGCTACGCGAGGGGAGTGCAGCTTGAAGCGCCTGCTGCGCTGGCTGGTCAGGTGGTCGATTCGATTCGGCCTGATTATCGTCGGTCTCACGATATTCCTAACGCTGCCCCTGCGCTGGGCCGACCCTCCTGGTTCGGCTTTCATGCTGATCGACCGTGTTACATCAGAGCACGACATTCATCACGACTGGAAGCCAATGGGCCGCATCTCGCCGGAACTGGCGCTGGCGGTCATTGCCGCCGAGGATCAGAACTTCCCGCATCACCATGGTTTTGACCTGCGCGAGATCCGCTCGGCAGTCGAGACCCATCGAATGGGCGGGCGTCTGCGTGGCGCCAGCACCATCAGCCAGCAACTGGCGCGCAACCTCTACCTGTGGCCGCACCGAAGCTGGGTGCGCAAGGGCCTGGAATTCTGGTTCACTTTGCCGTTGGAACTGTTCCTGCCCAAACAACGCATGCTGGAGATCTATCTGAATGTCGTCGAGTTCGGTCCCGGCATATACGGTGCAGAAGCTGCCGCCCAGCATCACTTCGGCAAGCCCGCCAGTGCATTGACGCGCGCCGAGGCTGCCTTGCTGGCGGCAGTGCTGCCGGCACCGAAGCATCTCGATGCCTCCAGGCCGGGAGAGTACCTGCTCGAGCGCCAGCGCTGGATTATTCGCCAGATGAACAACCTGGGGCACGACTGGGTGCCCTGAAAATCTGGCGGATTGCAGTGTTAGACTCGAACGTGCACTAAAGATTGACTTTGCAAGGGAGGACTGGGGAGTGACATTGGAGAAGTACCTGCAGGCTCAGGTAAAGTATCAGGCCTCGGACTTGTTCTTCAGCGCCGGGGCGCCGGTCGGGATCAAGATCCAGGGAAAGACCCGGTTCCTCGGTGAACAGAAACTGACCAGTAACGATATCCGCGAACTGGTTTATTCCGTTCTGAACGACAAGCAGATGGCGGAATTCGAGCGAGAGATGGAACTCAATCTGGCCCTGGCGTTGAAGGGGATCGGACGCTTTCGGATTAACCTGTTTCGCCAGCGGGGATCGGTGGGAATGGTCATTCGGCACATCAAGGACGATATTCCCTCGCTTGAACAACTCAACCTGCCGCCCATTCTCAAGGATCTTGTCATGGAACCAAGGGGACTGGTGCTTGTAGTGGGCTCGACCGGTTCCGGCAAGTCGACCACGCTGGCCTCGATGATCGATTACCGAAACAGCATGAAGACCGGCCATATCCTTACTATCGAGGATCCGATCGAATTCCTGCACTCGCACCAGAAATCCATCGTGGACCAGCGTGAGGTGGGCCTGGATACCAAGAGTTATGCATCTGCCCTGAAAAATGCGATGCGCGAAGCGCCGGATATGATTCTCATTGGCGAAATCCGTGATCGCGACACGATGCAGCATGCCGTCGCCTATGCCGAGACCGGACACCTCTGCATGTCTACGCTGCATTCAAACAATGCGAACCAGACAATGGACCGGATCATCAACTTCTTTCCCGATTCAGCCCATCACCAGCTCTTCGTGGACCTTTCTCTGCATCTGCGGGCGATCATCAGCCAGCGCCTGATACCGGGAGTTGACGGTGAGCGCGTACCGGCGGTCGAATTGCTGATCAACACGCCGTACGTGTCCGACCTCATCCTCAAGGGAGAGATCGGGGAGCTAAAGGAAGCGATGAGAGACGGTGCGCAGCACGGCATGCAGACCTTTGACCAATCGCTCTTCAGGCTGTTCAAGGAAGGGCGGATCTCGGCGGAAGAGGCGCTTGCCCATGCTGATTCGCGCAATGACCTGAGCCTTGCAATCCGCCAGTCAGAAGGTGCTCAAGCCGTCCCGGCGGAGTGGGATATCCACTGAGCATTCCCCTGTCCCGATTACAAGCAATTCAATCGCCGCCGGCGCTTCCGGACTGGCCGGCGGCAGTGCTTTCGATATCGATCTCACCCCTGAGGAACTGCCGCATATTGGAGCGCAGGTCCGACATGGTCCGCTGGGGGTCCCTCGGTTTCCCCAGGTCGCGGCGTCCACTCTGAAACAGCCGTATCCCGAATACCAGCAGCACCACGCTGACCGTCAGTGAACCCAATGCAATCAGCAGCAGCACGGCGCTGCCGCCGAGGAAGATCCAGTGCTTGCGCGCTTCGAGTCCATCGGTTCTCCTGGCCTGTTCGGGGTTCGAGGCGGAGTAGGCGATCCCGACCGGCTCTCCGACCTCCGGTTTCGCGTTGATGCGCAGGTCGGAGCGCAACTGAACTTCCCGACCATCGGCCTCGAACTGGTAGAACGGCCGGTAACTTGGTCGACCGTCACTTCCCGTACCGGTCGCATATCCTGCAATCACTCCCCGGGTCTCGACTTCGTCGTCCCACGTCTGCGGCCAGAGCGTCAGCCCGCCGACCAGAAAAAACAGGCCGGCGATCAACAGCACCGAACCCCCGATCAGTCCACCCATACGTCTCTTGCGCTTCTTGCCTTTCCTGGAAGTTCGGGTGCCCCGGATCAGGCCGAATATTGCCTCGGCAATCAGAACGGCGCCGGCAAGCATCTTTGCCCGACCCCGGATCGCCGGGTCGTCGGACCAGTGCGTCTGGAGAATGTTGCCGAGATGATTCAGTCTTTTCATGTCAGTAGCGCTATCGATCAGGGCACTGAACGGTCACTACGGAGGACGGGGCACGATCGTGCCACTCAAGGAGGCAATCAGGAGCTGACAGCAAGTCAGTCGGCCGGCGGCTTGTCACTGTCAGGCTTGGGCACTGGATCTTGTCCACCCGCTTTCATCTTTCGTATCAAGCAGATCAGCAGCCAGACGACGGCAGCAATCACGATGACTCCGAAGACGATCGGCACGAGCAGGGCGAGGACAACGGCCAGCAGGCTGCCACCAGTCTCGCCGGTCGACACCGCCGGATTGCCCAGTCCGCCTGTCGAGGCGGTCGACAGGCCGCGTGCCAGTACGGTCGATCCCTGTACCACGCCGGCAGTGCCGCCGCCGAGTACCGCGGCAGACCCCCACTGGGCAACGGCATTCATCTCCGGCAGTAACGAGGAAACGATGACCGTACCGCCGGCCAGTGCCGCCGGAGTCGCCAGCACATCGAGCAGGTTGTCGACCAGCGGGACGTAGTAGCTGCCGACTTCCATAAATGCGGCCAGGCCGACGATGGTCAGTACCGGGGTCGATGTCATCCACATGAACTGCTCGCTGATCGGCAGCAGTTCGAAACGCCCGGCCAGGCCAAGGGCGAGAATCGGGATGAACACGCGCAGTCCGGCCGCGGCACTGAGGCAGATACCGGCCATGACGGCGGAAAACGCGCTAAGATCGGAAACGGCGTCCATGGGAGAATTCTACATGACCAACCCCGATCCTCATCCCGACAGCTCGCGTGCCAGCGATTGCCCGGCACGTCCGGACCATCCGGTCATCGAGCGCATCGCGGCCAGAACTTCCACGCTGGGGCAGGGCATGACCATTCGACGCGCGCTGCCGGCGCGTGAGCGTCGCATGATCGGCGCCTGGTGCTTCTTCGATCACGCCGGACCGCTGGATTACGAGGCCGGGCAGGGGATCGCCGTGGGCCCGCATCCGCACATCGGTCTGCAGACCTTTTCCTGGATGATCGAGGGGCGGATGCGTCACAGCGACAGCCTTGGCAATGTCGCCTGGATCGAGCCCGGGCAGGTCAACCTGATGACCGCTGGCAAGGGCATTTCCCATGCCGAGGAGTCCGACCCGAACCAGCCCGGACGCGTTCAGCTGGCGCAGCTGTGGATCGCACTTCCCGATGCCCGGCGCGACTGCGAGCCGGCATTCGTCAACTATCCTGAACTGCCGGTCAGCCACCGCGGCGACCTGGAACTGACGCTGCTGGTGGGTGAACACGGCGACCGCATCTCGCCGGTACGGGTCCACAGCCGGCTGGTGGCCATGGATATCCGCGCCAACCAGACCGACAGCACGACGCTGGCACTGGACACCGACTTCGAATATGGCCTGATGGTGCTTGAGGAAAGCGCAACTGTGGACGGTGAGCGTTTTGAACCGGGGGAACTGGCCTACCTGGGAACGGGACGAAGCGTCCTCGATCTTGCCGTGGCGACCGGAGGACGGGTACTGCTGATCGGCGGCGAGCCCTTCGACGAGGATATCCTGCTGTGGTGGAACTTCGTCGCTCGAACGCCCGAGGAGATCGAGCAGGCCGCCGCCGACTGGCAAGCCGGCCAACGCTTTGGCGGCGTCGAGGCATCGGAAACGCCATCCTTGCAAATGCCCAGTCTGGAGGGCGTGCGTATCAAACCCCGCTCCTGATGAATGCATTAGCACCCAGCCTACGCTTGAAGGTGAAATCCGCAACGACGATGTTGCGAATTATTGTCGCCGGGTTGCTGATCATCCTGGTCCTGGGCGGTTGCAGCGACTACGCAGAACACGATCCGGACACATCCACGGCATTGGCCGGAAAAGACCTGTCGCTGGAGCTGGCCCCGCTGGAGTCCTTTCCGGGCCGGCTGGTGGCCGGAGCAGGGCGTGACGTACCCCATGAACGCCCCGCGCTGGCGCAAGCCGAACCGCTCGACGATGAACGAATCCGTCAGTTGCTCGAGCGAATCGGACCCTTGCCGTCCGAGAACGAGGACGAGCATGACTTTGCCCAGCGTGCCGACAGTGATCCACCGCCCCGTACCGGTGCCGTTGTTCGAGACGAATTCCCGCCCGAGACCGAGCGCCTTCCGCCGGAACCGGAACGGCCCGAAGGACCGCTAAAGGTATTGCGCTACTCGCCCGAGGGCGAGGTGCCGATTGCCGGCCAGGTCAGTCTTACCTTCGACCGTCCCATGGTGGCCGTCAGCGCCCACGACGAGCTGGCGGCCCGGGATCTCCCGGTCGAGCTTGACCCGCAGGTGCGGGGAAGCCGGCGCTGGGTCGGTACGCGTACGCTGGTTTTCGAGCCGGAATCATCGCGACTGCCAATGGCGACTGAATTTCAGGTATCGGTACCGGCCGGCACCAGGGCGGCCGACGGCAGCGAGCTTGCCGAAGCCATGAACTGGCGTTTCGCCACGCCGCCGCCGACACTTGAACAGGTACATCCCGGTGGCAGCAGCATCGGGCTCGATCCGCTGATGGTCGTTGCCTTCGATCAGCGCATCGACGCCGACAACATGCTCGAGACGCTGGTGGTGGAAGCCGGCGGCGCGCCGGTGGCCATTCGAAAAGCAAGCAGCGAGGAGATCGCCGACGACGCCGAAGTCAGCCGGTTGACCGGGCAGCTCGACCCGTCGCGCTTCCTGGCGTTTCGTGCCGTCGAACCCCTCGATCCGGCCACCAGCGTTTCCATTCGTCTCCCGGCCGGCAGTACGGCGGCCGAGGGCCCGCGTCCCACAACCGAAGACCAGGGCGGCAGTTTTCGCACCTTTGGCCCGCTGCAGGTGAACGAGCAGCGCTGTGCCAGCCACGAGTGTCGACCCGATGATGCACTGTTCATCGGCTTTACCAACGAGCTGGCCACTGACCAGGACCTGGCTGGGCTGGTCACGGTCGAGCCGCCGATTGCCGACATGCACGTGAGCGCACGCGGCAACCGGCTGACCATCGAGGGCCTCAAGCAGGGCCGCACCGACTACACCGTGACCCTGTCGGAATCGCTCACCGACGTGTTCGGGCAACAAGTCGAAGGCTTGCGCGAACTGCACTTCGAGACCGGCAGCCTGCCTGCACGCATCAGTTTCCCGGGGCGGGGCCTTGTGACCCTGCCGACCGGACAGGCGCCGGAACTGGGCTTTCACACGGTCAACTACCGCGATGCCCGAATTCAGGTACAACGCGTCGAGTCGGCCGACTGGCCCGACTATGGCGAATTGTTTCGCAATCGCCGGCTTTGGCAGGAGGAGCCGCCCACGCTGCCCGGCGACAGCGTGTTTGACGAGACGGTGGACTTTTCCGCCGAACCGGATCGTTTCCAGCTCCAGCGCATTGACTTCGCGCCCTGGCTGTCGGCAAGCGGCACCGGACATTTCGTGGTCATGGTCGAACCCGGCGCCACCATCGGGCCTGAACCGCGCTGGGTACCTCCGCGACAGGTGGCGTGGGTCCAGGTGACCGGCATCGGGCTGGATGCTGCCATCGATGGCGAGCGGATCCTGGCCTGGGTCACGAAGCTGGCCGATGGCACGCCGTTGGCCGATCACGCGGTCAGACTGGCGCCGGGCGGTGCAGCCGTGCACACCGATCAAGAGGGACTGGCAACGCTCGGATTGCCAGAAGCCCGCGGTGACGCTTCCGGCGCCGGCTGGCTGGAGAGCCGTTCGGGGGATGATGTTGCCATGTTGCCGGAGACCATTCCCCACGGGCAGCATACGGTCTGGCGCGGTCGCGACCAGCGCGACCAGCTGCTGTGGCATGTCTTCGATGACCGTGCCTTGTATCGTCCTGGCGAACGGGTGCACCTGAAAGGCTGGATCCGGCGCGAGGAACGCCGCATCGACGGCGGCCTGGGGCTGGTCGACGGCAACCTGAGGATACGCTACGAGGTGGTCGATGCCCGTGCCAACATTCTGGCCGAAGGCGATATCGAAGTCGGTCGCCTGGGTGGTTTTGACCTGGCCTTCGACTTGCCCGATACACCCAACCTCGGTCATGCCCGTGTTCGATTCAATCTCTCGGGCAGCGGCAGCCTGGGCGGAAATTCTCACAGCCATAGCTTCCAGATCCAGGAGTTCCGCACCCCGGAATTCGAGGTCAAGACGCGGCTGCCGGAAGGACCCTTCATCGGCAGCACAGTGGTCAGCGCCGAAGTCGAGGCTTCTTACTATGCCGGGGGCGCACTGGCCGGCGCGGACACCACCTGGACGGTGACGGCCCGCCCGGGTCACTACCGCCCACCCAACCGCGATGATTGGACTTTCGGTGTGGATAGTCCATGGTGGATGCCGTGGCCTGTCCTCGACTCCGATGAACCCGTCCGGGAGCTTTTCGAAGGACAGACCGACGGCGGCGGAATTCATGCACTCGATATCGAACTGGACATGAGCGCGCAGCAGCGGCCACTGGCCATGACCGCCAGCGCCACGGTCATGGACGTCAATCGACAGGCCTGGAACGCCTCGTCGGATTTCATCGCCCATCCGGCCGCCACCTATGTCGGAATGAAGACCGAGCGGCAGTTCGTCGAGCAGGGCGAACCGTTCACCGTCAGCATGATTACGGTGGGCCTCGACGGCGAGATCGTCGCCGATCGCCCGGTGACGGTGGAAGCGGCTCGTATCGAGTGGCAATGGCGCGATGGCAAGCGGCGTGACGAACGTGCCGATGTCCAGCATTGCGAGGTGCGCACCGATGACGACGGACTGGCCGAGTGTGAATTCGTCACCCGCCTTGGTGGTCAGTACCGCATCACGGCGATGACCCACGATGCCGAGGGTAGGCGCAATGCCACCCGGCTCACACGCTGGGTAGGCGGCGCCAGGCTGCCGAAGGCCGACCGGGTCGAGATGCAGGAGGTTCTCCTGATCCCGGAGCGCGAGGAGTACGCCCCTGGCGAGAGCGCCCGCGTTCTCGTACAGGCACCGTTCGACGATGCCGAGGGGCTGCTGACCCTGCGTCGGCACGGCATGGCCGAGCAGCGACGTTTCCGCATCGATGGCGGCTCGACCACGTTGGAAATTGATCTGCGCGAGGCCTGGATGCCGGGAGTCGAGTTGCATGTCACCCTCATCGGGCAGACCGAGATGGGCGAGGGCATCCGCCCGGCCATAGCCAACGGTCAGACCCACTTGCCCGTCTCAACCGCGGAGCGCGCCCTTGATGTCGAACTGACCCCGGCCCTTTCACGGATGTCACCGGGAGAGCAAACGTCAGTCGATCTTCAGGTGCGCGATGCGAACGGTGAACCGGTGGCCGATGCCGAGATTGCGCTAGTGGTGGTCGACGAGGCCATTCTCGCCCTGACCGGCTACGAATTGGTCGATCCGCTGGGCATGTTCTGGCGCCAGCGTCCGGCCGAGGTACAGGATCGCCATCTGCGCACCAGCGTGCTGCTGATTCCACCGGATGCCGAAGAGTCGCTGGACAAGCTGGTCGTACACGAAGTCGAAATTGGCACCGGTTACGATCAGGCCCAGAGGACAGGGGCGCCGCTCGGAGATGAAGCGGCCGCTGGCATCGAATTGCGAGAGGATTTCAATCCGCTTGCCGCCTTTGTTCCGTCACTGACCACCGATGCGCAGGGGAGGGTACAGGCCAGCGTATCGCTGCCCGACAACCTCACGCGCTACCGGGTAATGGCCGTGGCGGTGTCGGGTGCCACGAATTACGGCATCGCGGAATCGGCCATCACCGCCCGGCTGCCGCTAATGGTGCGCCCGTCCGCCCCGCGATTTCTCAATTTCGGCGACGAGTTCGAACTGCCGGTGGTGCTGCAGAACCAGACCGACGAATCGCTGAGCGTGGACATCGCCCTGGATGCGACCAACCTGGAATTGACCGGTGCCCGCGGGTATGCCCTGGAGGTGCCGGCCAATGATCGCGTCGAGGTGCGTTTCCCGGCCGCGACCCGCAACGCCGGCACTGCGCGCTTCCAGGTGGTCGCCGCCTCTGGTGAATACTCCGATGCCGCCCGCGGACAACTGCCGGTATGGACCCCGGCGACCACGGAAGCCTTCGCCACCTACGGCGTGGTCGACGATGGCGCGATGGTGCAACCGGTCGTCGCCCCGAGCGAAGTCTGGCCCCAGTTCGGGCAACTTGAAATCACCACCAGCGCCACCGCGCTGCAGTCGCTCACCGACGCCTTCATCTGGCTGTGCGAGTATCCCTTCAACGCCACCGAACCGCTGGCCTCACGCCTGCTAGCCATCGCCTCGCTGGCCGATGTGCTCGAAGCCTTCGGTGCCGAGGGTATGCCGACGCGAGAAGAGATCGAGGATATCGTCACGGCCGATCTGGAACGCGTCGCCGGGCGGCAGAACGCCGATGGCGGTTTTGCTCTGTGGAGGCGCGGCGACGAGTCCTGGCCGTTCGTGTCCCTGCATGTCGCGCATGCGCTGATCCGCCTGAATGAGAAGGACTATTCAATTGACGATGGATTGTTCGAGCGCACCCTCGACCACGTCCGCGACATCGAGCATCACATCCCGGAACGCTACGGTGAACGTGCCCGCCGCCACATCGTCGCCTACAGCCTCTATCTGCGCGGCCTGACCGGCGATTTCGACCGACCGCGGGCGCGAGCCCTGCTCGCCGAAGTCGACGGACTCGACGAATTGACCTTCGAGTCGACCGGCTGGCTGCTCGGTGTGTTGAGCGGCGATGAGGCGTTCGATGAGGAACTCGGCGAGCTTCGGCGATTTCTCGCCAACCGGGTGACTGAAACCGCGGCCAGCGCGCATTTCGCCAGCGGCTTTGCCGACGGCGATCACCTGATCATGCATTCCGACCGTCGCGCCGACGCCATCATTCTCGAGGCGATGATGCACGATCAACCCGACTCCGACCTGATCCCCAAACTCGTGCAGGGGCTGCAGGCCCACCGCACCCGCGGTCGCTGGTCCAGCACCCAGGAAAACGCCTTCGTCCTGGTCGCACTCGATCGATACTTCCGCCAGTACGAAGACCAGGAGCCGGACTTCATCGCCCGCGCCTGGCTGGGGCAGGACTTCGCCGGCGAGCACCACTTCGCCGGCCGCACCAGCGATTATCACCACGTCGATATCCCGATGGCCTATGTCGCCGCCGAGGGCGGTGAGCACGAGCTCGTCCTCGACAAGGACGGGGCAGGGCGCATGTACTACCGTGTCGGGCTGCGTTATGCCCCGAAAAGCCTGCAACTTGAACCGGCCAGCCATGGTTTCGAGGTCGAACGACGCTATCGTGGGCTCGATGACGAAGACGACGTGCGCCGGCTCGAAGACGGCAGCTGGGAGATGCGTGCCGGTGCGCGCGTGGCCGTCGAACTCATTCTGGTGGCTCCGACCCGACGCTATCACGTTGCCCTGGTTGACCCGTTGCCGGCCGGGCTGGAAGCCATCGATCCGGCATTGGCCGTGAGCGATGTACCTGCCGACGACCCGGCAGCATCACATCGACAGGGGCGCGGCGGCTGGTGGTGGGGACCGTGGTACCAGCACCAGAACCTGCGCGATGAACGTGCCGAAGCATTCACCACGCTTTTGAATGGCGGGGTATATCACTACAGCTACCATGCCCGCGCCACCACACCCGGCGAGTTCGTCGTGCCCCCGGCCAAAGCCGAGGAAATGTATCATCCCGAGACTTTCGGTCGTTCAGCCTCGATGCGCGTGCGCGTAGTCGACTGAACGAGGCTCCCAACTTTTGTATATTACGGCGCTTACATTTTTTCGCAATTCAAGGATTGGATCATGCAAAAGGCGATTGTCGGCCTCGCAGTCATCACTGGACTGACCCTGGGTGCGGGTGCCGCAGAAGCATCACAATACCTGCGCATTGGCGCGGTCTGGGAAGATTCACGCAGCGCGACGTTTCTGGACAGAAATTGCGAGCCGACCGAACGCGCGGCGCTGTTCGGTTGCGACGACGGCGACGACGGGCTGCCGATCGGTGCGCGCGGTGATTTCGGACGCGGTACGGGGGCACAACTGGGCTGGGGGGTTCACCTTGGCGAGATGTGGCGAACCGAACTGGAGCTGACCTACCAGCCCGGCCTGGAATTCCAGGGCAACTCGAACTTCATCGACACCGGCGAAATGCAACCGGCCAGCGGCTCGCTCACCCAGTACCGTGCCGGCGTCAACGTTTACCTCGACCTGGCTGCAGCCCTGGCCCGTGATGCCGGCACTTTCGAGCCGTATCTTGGTGCCGGTGCCAGCGCCGTTCGCAATCGTATCAGCACGATGCGCTACGAGTTCCCCGAACTCGAGAGCCAGCCGGCCGAGACAACGGTGCCCGGCGGCAGCAGCAACCACCTCGGGTGGATGGTGACACTGGGCACGGGGATCGAACTGTCCCCACGCAATCTGATCGACATCGGTATCAGCTGGAATGACCACGGACGCGTCGAAACCCCTGTAGGCGAAATCGACATCATCCGCAGCGGCGAGTCCGTCGCCCAGGTCGAGGTGGAAAGCACCCGCTCACGCCTCGAGACAGTCGGCCTCATGTTGTCCTGGCGCCATTATCTGCGTTAGCCCGACAACTGACGCTGAGCATCCCCGGCGGCACCTGCCGGCCGGGGAGTGATTGGCCCAATTCAGTCCACGATCTCGACCAGTTCGACGCGCCGGTTTTCTGCCCGACCATCGTCGGTGCGGTTGGTGGTGACCGGCGCCATCATGCCGGCACCGGCGGCGCGCAGGCGATCGCGGGCGATGCCGTGGCCGTCCACCAGTTCGTCGACCACCGAGCTGGCCCGGTCCATGGATAATCTCAGGTTGTAATCGAAGTCGCCGACGGCATCGGTGTGGCCGACCACCAGGAGCTCCAGGTCAGGACGTTCGTTCATCAGCTCGGCGATCGTGGCCAGGGCCTTGGCCGATTCAGGCAGGATCTCGTCGGAGTCGAAGGCGAAGAGGATGTTCTGGATGGCAACTCGCCCCTGTTCGACCAGACCGGTTTCCATCTCCCCGGCGGTGAGCGGCTGGTGGTCCATGCTGTCGTCCATCTCGTCGGCAGTCACCACCGCCAGCGAGACGGCGGGACCCTCCACCCGTCGGGCATTGAAGGTTGCGATGCCGACCAGCAGGTTGCCGTCGGCTGAACGAGCGGCGATATAGCGGATATTTCGGTCGCGATTGGCCAGGTGGCAGCAATCGCGCACGCCGCGCTCGAACAGGTTGGAGGCGTGAACGAAGAACAGACGTCCGTCGCCTGCCGAGAGTTCGCCTTCGCTGGCGGTATAGAGAATCTCGAAGTCGCGGGCCTCGAGTTCCTGCAGGTAACTGCGCTTGACGCGCAGGGTCGAGGTGTCGGGATCATCGAATGTATAGCTGATGCGCATCACTTCGCCCTCGAGCGATGCCGAGCTTTCCACTTCGTCACCGTCCCAGGGGCCGGTGGGCACGGTCAGGCGATCGAAGTCGGTGATATCGTGATAGACGATGGATGACCCGGCCACACGCGGAATCTGCGGGTGATCTCCCGCTCCCTCGATATCGGCCAGTGCGACCGGCGTGACGCCGGCCAGAAACAGGAAGGAAAGGCCCGACAGCGCGGGCAGGCAGCGGTTACCAAATATTGTGGTCATGGGTTACTCCGGCAAAAAGACGATCGTCGCAAGTTCTGAATATTACGAGATCGCGCCGAAGTAACGGACACCGGTGGGCAGGCCCCACCGGAATCCTTCAGTCCCTGTTCGGGATCAGGCCGCCCTGCGCTGGCCCTGTCCCCGCCCTTGCTGGCGGTTCCTGCCGGAACGGTTCTGTGCCGACGAACGGTTCCGATTGCCGTTTCCCGGGCGCTTGCCGGAGCGTTTCTGCGGCGATTTCGATCCCCTGGACACCGGCTCGGTCGGCTCGTAGCCGTCGACGGTTTCGGTTGGAATCTCGATCTTGACCAGCTTGCGGATGTCCTCGAACAGCCCGTGCTCGGCACCGGAAACCAGCGATACCGCCAGCCCGTCGCGACCGGCCCGGCCGGTACGACCAATGCGATGCACGTAGTCTTCGGGCACGTTGGGAATGTCGTAATTGACCACGTGCGGCAACTGATCGATATCCAGGCCGCGAGCGGCGATATCGGTAGCGACCAGTACCCGGACCTTGTTTTTCTTGAAGTCAGCCAGCGCGCGGGTGCGAGCACCCTGGCTCTTGTTGCCATGAATGGCGGCAGCCGGCAGGCCGTCGGTCTCGAGCTGCTTGGCCAGGCGGTTCGCGCCGTGCTTGGTGCGGGTGAAGACCAGCACCTGGCGCCAGTCCTTCGAGCCGATCATCCAGGACAGCAGTTCGCGCTTTTTCTTCTGGTCGACACGAACGACCTGCTGGGCGATGGCGTCGACGGTGGAGTTGGGGCGAGCGGTTTCCACTCGAACCGGATTGTTGAGGTAACGGCCTGCCATCTCGGTGATTTCCTTCGAGAAGGTGGCCGAGAACAGCAGCGTCTGGCGCTGTTTCGGCAAGGCCTTGACGATACGCTCGATGGCCGGGCGAAAACCCATGTCGAGCATGCGGTCGGCTTCATCGAGAATCAGCGTTTCGATGGCGTCGAGGCGTATCGTGCCGCGCTCCATGTGGTCGATCAGGCGACCGGGTGTGGCGATGACCACGTCGATGCCGCGCTTGAGCTTGGTGATCTGCGGGTTGATGTTGACACCGCCGAAGATCTCCAGCGATTTCAGGTTCAGGTGGCGACCATAGGCGCGCAGGTTCTCGTGGACCTGGGCGGCAAGCTCGCGCGTCGGCGTCAGGATCAGCGCACGCGGACGCGGATGACCGGCACGACGCTCGGACAGTTGATGCAGCAGGGGCAGGGTGAAGGCGGCTGTCTTGCCGGTGCCGGTCTGGGCACTGGCCATCAGGTCATGACCTTCGAGCACGGCCGGAATGGCCTTCTGCTGTACGGGTGTAGGTTGCGTGTAGCCCTGCTCGCTCACGGCGCGCAGAAGCTCGGGCTTGAGCCCGAGGGAATCGAATTGCATGTTGTCTTTCCTTGTATGAAAGTTGTTACCAAGGCTTTCCGTCCGGAGAATTCCGGACAACGATCAAATCGGGGAAAGGCCTTGGTCTGCATGCAATCGCCGAGAGGGCGCCGAAGGAGGGAAAACAGCCGACGCGGAGCGGACAATAGCACAAACCGTGCAGCTTGTCGTCGTTTTATCGTTTTACACGGACTGACCGAGGTCAGTGAGGGGCGGTTAGCTGGCTTTCGTTGCAGCTTCGATATGGGAGCGCCAGCGGTCATAACGTGCCATGAGCGCCTTCTCGTGCTGGCCGGTGACGGTCTGGAAGTGCTCGCCGGGCAGGGCACGATCATGGAGTCGACACCAGAGCCCCAGGGCGGTGGCCTCGGCCGACTCGAGGCGCGTGACGGGTATTTCCAGGATATCGGCAATCAGGCCGCATAGCGTTGCCGAACGACTCAGGCCACCGCTGAGCACAATGCGCCGCGGAGGCGTGACACTGTCATTCATGGCCTCGACGCTGGTTGCGATGAGAAAAGCGATGCTTTCGAGGACCGCCAGCAA
Source organism: Wenzhouxiangella sp. (assembly GCA_007128175.1). Taxonomy (GTDB): domain Bacteria; phylum Pseudomonadota; class Gammaproteobacteria; order Xanthomonadales; family Wenzhouxiangellaceae; genus Wenzhouxiangella. Next base: position 36,352 of record SKXY01000287.1, read on the forward strand.
ACGCGCGTCAACATCGCCTTCGTCGTGTTCTTCGACAAAGGCTGGTTCGGGGCCGGAACACCACCACGGCGAACCCAGTCCGTCGATGCTGTTGATGAACAGGGGCGGCTGATCGATACGATCACGCAAACCCTCCATTCGCTCGTGCCGGATAGAGCAATCTTGAGTACGCTCCAGCCAGGCAACAGCTGATGCCGCTCCATGCACACTTCCCTCCAGTGCCCATCGGCACTCGTGATCGCGGTCAAGCAAGGTGAGCTGGAATCGTTCGTCATCGACCGGTTCGATAAGCGGACGCAGCAGAAAGGCACCGGTGCCGAGATTGATATAGAGCGTATCCTGATCGGGCCGGCCGTTGAGAAAAGGTACGCAGTTCTGATCACCCATCAGCAGCTCAAGCGGTACTTGCCTTGCCCGGCGCAAATGTCCGTGCGTGCTTCGGCTGGGGACCACCTCGGGCAGCACGCTCACTGTTACGCCGAATTGCTCAAGCAGCCAGTCATCCCAGTCGCAAGTTTCACGTGACCACAGAAGGGTTCGCTGGGCCAGGGTGTCGTCGGTACGGGCAGGCCGTTCTGCAAGCAGCCTGGCCAGCAGAAAACTGCCCAGTGGACCGCAAACCAGCCGCGACTGTTCGCGTGCCTGTTGCACTTCCTTTAGCTCCTGCAAACACCAGCCAATCTTCGACGCCCCGCCGTAAGGGGAGAACCGCAACCCGCATCGCTTGCGGATTTCTCCGGCCTGCTCCGACTTCGATTCAATACCGGGCAAGCCACGACGGTCGCGCCAGGAAATGACCGGGCTGAGTGGCCTGCCGTCCATTCGATCCCAGCACACGATGCTGCCCCGCTGCACGGCCAGGGCGGCCTGTGCAACCGGCAGTGACTGGTCATCCATTGCCTTGAGCCCCTCGTTCGCCACGGCGTCGACGGCATTGGCAAGCGCCTGCGCATCCTGCTCGACCAGGGAGCCATTTTCCCTGGTATCCACCCGGCGGCTGGCCTCGAAACGAATCGCGCCCTCATTGTCGATGGCGAGGGCCCGGCAGCCCTGGCCGCCGATGTCGAGCAGCAGGGCCGTTCCGGACTTCATGATCGCTCCATAAGCCCCGGCAGGTCGTCGACCTCGATCAGGTCGGCGCCCCGCGACCGCAGATCGCGCGCGACATCGAGATCGGCAACGCGATAAATCACCCATTGCCAGGGCCCGGGCCAGAAGGGGCGGGGACCGGCCGGAACGCGATCGGCGCGAATGAACAGGTAGTTCGGCTTGAGCCGGGAAGCAAGCATCCTGGACAACGGCGTCCACGGACGAAACGCCCAGCCCGTGGCGGGTGCGCCCATTTGTTGGGCCAGGCGAACGGCTCGCCACTTGAAGGAAAGAAAGACGATCGGGCAGGGCGCCTGACGCAAGCGCTGCATGACCACCTCGACGGCAAGGCGTCGACCATGACGCCAGATGCTCTGACGCTTGAGCTCGACAAAGGCGGTGACATCGGGATACTCACCGACCAGGTCCAGCATGGCTTCAAGCGTCGGTACCTGCGCCTGTTCACCTGGCCGGGTGGCGACGGGGATACCTTCCAGCTGGGCCAGTGTCATGCTCGTGACTCTCTGGCTTCTTCCGGTCAACCGGGTCAGGTCGTTGTCGTGGATCACGACCGGACGCTGGTCAGCCGTGATCTGAACGTCGAATTCGACGAAACGGGCGCCGGCTTCGAGAACGGCCCTCACACCCTCGAGGGAGTTCTCCGGATAGCGGTCGGGCCAGCCCCGATGAGCGACCAGCCACTCGCTCGGAGGCACACCCGTGCTCATGACGATGCAACGCGCCCGAAACGACGCTGGAAGTATTCGTGAAGCACAGCCTCGAGATCCAGTGGGCCGGTCAGAAAATCGCAGGCCAGGTCGAAAAGCGGATAACGACCCCGCTGGACCGTCTCGTGCTCTCGAATCCGCCGCGCCGTGTGCACGCCCTCGGATCGAATGTACTCACCACCGGCGGCGATCTTGTCGCTCTTGCCGGCGGCCAGTTCGGCGCCAATGGTGCGGTGATGCGACGAGCGGCTGGTTGCGCTCGTGATCAGATCGCCCATACCCGCCGGGCCGCGTGCGGTATCGGCGCGACCGCCCAGGTCGGTCATGACCGATTCCAGTTCGTGCACCGCTTCGTAGATCACGAAGCCACGGATGTTGTCTCCCATCTTCAGGGCGTCGGTTGCACCGAGCAGGGGGACATAGATGTTCTTCAGTACCACTGACCAGGCCGCGCCGGTCAGGTCGTCGTCGGTATCCAGGTACAGCGGTGTATCGGAAAACAATCCGGATGCATCGCGTGCAACCTGGCTATTGCCTGCCAGCACCGCGAAACCCGTGCGTCCCTCGTTGAGATCGCGCGCGATCATCGGCCCGTAAATCAGGCCCCAGTGACAGCTTGGCCCGAGCGTATCGGCAAAGATCCCGGCCGGAGTGCGGGCGTGCTCATCGACACCCTTGGCAATCGACAAACTGACGGTGGACGGCCTGATATGCTTGCTGATGCGGCGTGCCAGTCGCTCGTGCGGTTGGGCGGGCAAGGCGAAAATGACAAGATCCCGATCGGTTGCCAGCTTCTCCAGCGATTCGGGATCCTGCTTGTCCATGTCGCGATGCCAGACGGCGATATCGTGCCGCACCCCCAGCAGGTGACGAAACATCGATCCCATGGCGCCACGGCCCAGAATGAGTATGCGAGTTCGATCCGACATGATCCATTGTTGTTGTTGCTCCTGCTCACTATACCAACGGATGAACGGGCGGCGCGCTATAGTGATGACAGACGAACGCGGAGCGACAGGGGAGAATGGAAGAGCACCGATTCGAACGCGCCGGCACCTCGCTGTTCTACCGGCGGTGGCCCGGCCCGGCCGAGCGCACACTGGTCATGTTCCATGGCCTGGCCAGTAACGGCACAAGGTGGAGGGAGTTCGCCGACCTCGCCCATACGCAATGTGGCTGGCGGATTCTCTGTCCCGACTTGCGCGGACATGGCCGATCCACCTACCGGGGCAAACTCACGTCGCGCCACTGGATGGATGACCTGCTTGCCATGCTTGACCGTGAGGGCTGTGAACGGGCGGTCATTGGCGGTCATTGCCTGGGCGCCAACCTGGCCATGCGCATGGCGCTGCATCACCCCGACCGGGTCTCCGGGCTGGTGCTGGTCGAACCGATGCTGCCGTCCGCCCTGCACGGGCCGCTGCGCTTTATCCGTCCGATTCGCTGGCTGCTGCCGGCACTGGCATGGCCGGTGCGCGCCCTCAATGCCCTGGGTATTCACCGGCGTAAGCTGCCAGTGCTCGACTTGTCGGAGCTCGATCGAAACACGCGCGCCGCGATGGCCGAACACGGCAGCCACGAAGCGATGCTTGGCCGCTATGCCAAACCCAATAAAGACATGTTTTACATGCCTGTAGCGACGTATCTTCAATCACTTTATCAAGTACTGTGCGAGGTCGGTCCGATCGAGCACATCGAACATCCGGCGCTCGCGCTACTGTCGGGAGGCGCCTTGCTGGCCGACCCCGACAAGAGTCGCGAACAACTGGCTTCCATGTCAGGCACCCGGATCGAACAGATCGATGCGCTGCACTGGATTCCCACCGAGCAGCCCGAGGCCATGACCCGGGCAATCGTCGATTTCCTCGCCGATGAAACCGTTATCGCGGGTCGATGATGATGACCGGGCTGTTGATCACCGCCGGACGATTGGGCATACCTACATTGATCACGACATAGCGGCATCCCTGCGGGGCATGACAGACCCCATCGTCGTAGGGGCGTGATTCGAAGCGGTTGCTGCCCGCCTGCAGTTCGAGGACATAAACGGGGTTGCCTTGTCGATCCCTGAACGCGGCCTCATCGAAGGCCAGTACCGTGCGGCCCTGGGCGCGAGCTTGAGCCGGCACGACGAAATCCAGAACTTCTCCACCAGCAATTCGGGTCACGGCGGGCACTGTCGGTTGCCGAGCCCGGTCGGATGGCAGTTCGATGGCTGCCACACAGTTGGCGCGACAGGTTTCGATTTCTTCAGCCGAAGTGGGGCTGGCGATCAGAAGAATGACCGGAAAACCGGCCACGATCAGGAATCTGGCAAGCGAAAATTCTCTCATCTTCTATCTCCTTTGGAGAGCAGGGTCAGAATCGTTCCGATTCTTCATCAATCAGGGTCAGGAAAAGGGGGTGTTCGAAAAGGGATTCAAGTGCCGGATTGCGGGCCAGTTGCCGGGGATTGAGTCCCATCTCGATGGCTTTGCGAAAATGGTCCAGCGCGGTATCTAGGTCATCGAGCAGGTAGCGAACCTCCCCAAGATGCCAGTGTGCTTCGCGGCTGAGCCGGTCCTGTTCGCTCAGGAGACGGATCTGTTCCCGGGCGGCATCCGACTGACCGGCCTTGAGCAGGTTAAGCGCGAGCGCGGCTCGGCAGTCATTGTCGCCGGGATTGACTTCAAGTCGCTGCCGCCCATACTTCACGGCCTGCTGATAATGGTGCAGGGCCTCGGCATCGCGCCCGCCCTGGATGGCAATCGCTTCGGCCAGATGGGAATGAAGCCGGTAATCGGTCGGGTTGATGGCAATGGCGCCTCGGAACATGCCCTCGGCAGTGGCGAATTCACCCACGTAGAACCAGGCCGTCCCGGCATTCGAAAACGCCGGTGCAGTGGGTCGTCGGTCTATGGATTCACCAAATGCCTCCTCGGCACGCTCATGGTCACCGAGCATGAGGTAGAAGCCGCCGAGATTGGAATAGAGTCGGGGGCTGTCCGGTTCCAGGCGAATGCCGTTGCGGATCTCAACGATGGCTTCTTCCAACCGGCCGGTTGCCGCCAGGAAGGCGCTGAGATAAGAGTAGTTACGCCAGTAGGCGGGATCGAGCTCGATGGCACGGCGATAATGATTTTCGGCCTCGGTCGTGCGACCCAGCGACTCCATGACCATGCCGAGTCCGACCTGGATATCACTTCGTTCGGGTTCGATTTCCAGCGCTCGGTAGTAGGACGCCAGCGCACGCTGATACTGGCCGGTCCCGGTCAGCGTGTTACCCAGTGCGACATGCGTTTCGGCACGTTGGTCATCGTGAATTTCGGCCTCGTGACAGATCTCCAGGGCTCGTTCGGCATCGGCCGCATCCCGGGTCGACTCGTAACGTTGCCAGTGAGCGGTGCATAAACCGGCACGGGCCAGCGCAAACCGTCGGTCCAGTTCGAGTGCTTCCTGAAAGTGCCCGATGGCGGCCATCACGTTGTCAATCGTGCCTTCGCGACGCAGGTAAGCTCGCCCCCGCAGATATTGATCAAAGGCGTCATCGACGTCCGTGGCGACTTCGACCATCACCTTGTCGCCCAGCAGTCTGACCTGCAATATCTCAGCGACCGATCGGGCGATGCTGTCCTGAACCTGGAAGATGTCATCGAGCGTGGCGTTGTAGGTCTCGCTCCAGAGGCTGTGGCCATGACGGGCATCGACCAGACGCGTGCTGACACGCAC
>SKXY01000329.1 GCA_007128175.1 Wenzhouxiangella sp.
AACGCTGTACCGCGCGCCTGGCTCACCCTTGGCAACGCCCTTACGACCCATGATCGATTGTTTCAACCAGCTCATTAAGATGTCCTTTCGTTCCCGGGGTTTTCGTTTGGCCTGCCTATTTGCCCGGCCGTCAAATCGTGAGATGATGCCGCACCTGATCGCGCGAGGTGATCTCGTCGCTGCTCAAGGTTGCGACGATACGCCCCTTTTCCATTACGAAGCCGCGGTCGGCGATCGACACGATCAGGTCAAGGTTCTGTTCCACCAGAAGCACCGCGACGCCGGTCTGTTCGTTCAGGTTGCGTACATTGCGGGCGATGTCCTTTATGATCGATGGCTGGATGCCCTCGGACGGCTCGTCTAGCAGCATCAACCGCGGGTCGCCGATCATCGCGCGACCAATGGCAAGCTGCTGTTGCTGCCCCCCCGACAAAGTGCCGGCGCGCTGGCGAGCGCGCTCCTTCAGGATCGGGAAATAGCCGTAGATCCGCTCGTAATCGGGCCGCGACCGGCCGGTGCCCGCCACCTCGCCTACCATCAGGTTCTCGCGCACTGTGAGTTCAGGAAAAACGTCGCGACCCTGCGGGATATAGCCGATGCCTCGGCGAGCGCGCTTGTCGGCAGACAAGGAGGTGATGTCCTCACCGCCAAACGAGATGGTGCCGGCGCGCGGCCTCAGCAGACCGGCGAGCGTGCGCATCAGCGTCGTTTTTCCTACCCCGTTGCGACCAATGACCGCGACGATCTCGCCTGCGGCGATGCTCAGCTCCACATCCTGCAGAACAGTTTCCGAGCCATAGCCGCCATGCAGGCCGACAACATCAAGAAGCTGGGTCTCACTCATCGGCCGCCCCCAGATAGATCTCCTGTACACCGGGATGCTCGATTATCTCGGCAATCGTGCCCTCAGCAAAAATTGCCCCCATGTGCAAAACGGTAATGCTATTTGCGATCTGTTCGACGAAGGCCATGTCGTGCTCCACCGCCAGTATCGTGATGCCGCGGGCGTTGAGTTCGTGCAGCATATCGCCGGTCTTGCGAGTCTCGTCAGGCGACATGCCGGCGGTGGGCTCGTCGAGCAGCAGGAGCTGCGGCTCCACGCCCACAGCCATGCCAATCTCGAGCCACTGCTGCTGGCCATGCGAAAGTTGGCCGGCAGGTGTGGCGCTCTCCCCTTCGAGATTGGTAAACTCCAATACACGCCCGATGGTACCGGTCAGGCTGTGTCCGTGCAGGTGGTGCTGGAATGCGACTTCAAGGTTCTGCCGGACGCTGAGTTCCTTGAAGATGCCTGGCACCTGGAATTTCACGCTCATTCCGCGTCGGATTCGCTGGAACGGGCGTAGCCCGGTGATGTCCTCGCCGCGGAAGAGAATCTGGCCACTGTCTGGAGCGTATTCACCGAGAATCATCCGAAAGAACGAGGACTTGCCGGCCCCGTTCGGCCCGATCAGGCAATGCATCGTGCCCTGGGTCAGGTGGAAGTCGATGTCACGGGCCACGGTGACGCCACCGAACGACTTGTTCAGCTTGCAGACCTTGAGAATTTCGGTCATCGACGGGCCCCATTTCCGAACAGCTGGGCGAACCTACGCATCACGGTGGCGACCAGCCCCTCGGGTGTGACCAGCACCGTGAAAAGTAGCAGCGCCCCCATCACCACCAGGGCATATTGGCTACCGTAGATCGTTAGCTGCTGGAAGGCGAAGAGTACCAGAAGCGTGCCGACCAGCGTGGCGGTCAGATCCTTGCGCCCGCCCACGGCGACCCAGACGATAGGCAATGCAGCTGAGGTGAGTCCCATGCTTGACGGTGTGATGTATTGTCCCCATGCAGTGTAGAGCACCCCCGACAGCCCAGCGAGCGCCCCACCGATGGCGAAGGCGCCAAGCTGATAGAAGCGGATGTCGTAGCCCAACATCTCGGCGCGTTCGGGGTTTTCGCGGATCGCCACCAGCACACTTCCGAAGGGCGCGTTCAGGAGCATCCGCACTCCCAGATAGACAACCACCACGATGCCCAGCAAGAGGCAGCAGAGGCCCGGTCCGGCGAACAGCATTATGTCGCCGCCGAACCAGGGAATGGTCAGTGGCGGCATGCCGCCCATGCCGTTGAAACCATTGAGGCGCGCGTCGCCGATGCGCCACTGCGGCCCGGCGGTCTGCGCCATGAAGGTTTCAAGCACCAACGTGACCGACAACGTCACGATTCCGATAAACACGCCTCGAATGCGTCCATAGAACATGAAATAGCCGATAATTGCTGCGAACACCGTAGCCAGCGCCATCGAGGCGATAAGCGCAAGGAAGGTGAAGCCATACTGCGCGCCGATGTTGATCGTGATGACGCCATAGGCGTAGCCCGCCAAGCCAAAGAAAGCGGTTTGTCCGAAACTCAACGCGCCGCAATAGCCCCAGACCACGCACAGCCCCATGGCCATGAAGGTCCAGACCAAAAAATACGCGGCGTTGCCTACGGTCCAGTCATCGACGAAGTGCGGGTAGAGGATTGCAGCAAGCAACACCGCAACGGCCCCCGCCCAGAAGGCTGGGCCGCGCCCCATGGTTTGTGGTCCCTCCAGTCGCAACAACCAGCGCGTGATGGCCGACGTAGTGGATTTTCCGACGTCATGGGCGAGGGAGGCGTTCGGCTCCGTCATCGATTTCTGTCTCACTTGCTACTGTGCTTGATCCAGGTCGACAGACCGCCGGGCAGGATGCGGATCACGAGGATCACGGTCACCAGAAGCCCGATCTGTCCGAATAGTTGGCCGTACCAAGCGGTCATGGCGGCCTTGATGACGGCAAGGATGGCCGCGGCAGGGGCTGCGCCCACAAAGATATCCGCGCCTCCCACAACCACGGTGACGAAGCTTTCCACGATGAAGGCGCTGCCCATGGTGGGCACCATTGTCATGGTGGGAGCGTAGAGCCCGCCCGCCAATCCGGCGAGCGCCGCACCGAGGCCGAAGGTCAGCCCGTAGATGCTCCGTGTGTCCACACCGAGGGCGCGCGCCATCTGCGGTCGCTGGATCGTGGCGCGCGCGATCACGCCGAAACGGGTGCGGTAGAACAGCAGATAGAGTCCGACCAGAAGCGCCACCGCTGCACCCATGAGCACGAAACGATAAACCGAGTAGGAACGGTCGCCCACGACCACTGAGCCGAACGGCGTGCCGATGCCGGACATGGTGGAACCCAGTACGATCAGCACCCCCTGGGTGGCAATCAGGCTGATACCCCATGTGGCGATGATTGACTCGAGCGGCCGGTGATAGAGGTGGCGTATGATTGTGCGCTCCAACGCCATTCCGATGATGCCGGCTACAAGCGCGCCGCACAGAATTGCCAGCGGTAACGGCAGGCCGGCACGCGCGGTGGCCGCAGTCACATAGGCGCCGCACATGATGAATTCGCCATGGGCGAGATTGATGATCCCCATCATGCCGAAGATCACGGCCAGACCGGCTGCTGCAATCACCAGAAAGGCGAAGGCGTCGCCGAACTGATAGAACATCGCGAATATCGCCAGGAAGATTTCCATCCCTGCCTAACTCCTGCCCGCTGGGGTCATTGAGGCCGGGGCACGCCCACGCGCCCCCCGGCATTGGGCCGTGCCGAATTACCGAGCCGGGGGCGGATCGGATGGCGTGTACTGCGCCGACGGATCGTGCTGGGTCAGGTCGCAACCCGCCTCTCCGAGCCAGTAGGGCTCGATGTTCTCCCAGATCTCAGGGAAGGTGATCGAGTGATCCTCCTCAACCCTCGCGAGGTAGATCGTGTGCGACATGTGCTGGCTCTTGGGGTCGAGGCAGACATTGCCCGAGGGACCCTCGAAGCACACATCGCCCTCGGCGAGTACCGCGCGCAGAGCGTCGTGCTCGGTGGTGCCGGCGCGCTCGACGAGCTGCTTGTAGAGGTTCATCGCGATGTACGAGTTCGCCGCCTCCTGGTTGATGTAGGGTTCGTCCGGGAACATCGCGCGGAAGCGCTCGACAAAATCGTTACTCGCGGGGTTGTCGATTTCCTCGATGTAGTTCGTGGTCACGTACATGTTCGCCAAGCTCGGCGGGGTGAAGCGGCGGTGCTCATAGCCCTGGCCGACGTTCACCGACGAAGCCATGGGCAATCCGACATTAGTCGAAGCAGCCTGTTCGTAATAGGACGCCTGCGCCGCGCCGACGAGCAGTGTGACCACGAAATCCGCGTCCGACGCCTGGATGTTGGAAATCGTTTGCGAGAACTGCGACACGCCCAGCGGGATGAACTCCTCACCAACCATTTCGCCGCCGTGCTCGGCGACGATTTCGCGCACCCATTCGGCAGAGATCTGGCCGAAGTTATAGTCAGCAGCGATGGTATAGACGTTCGGCCCGTATGTCTCCATCATCCACGGTATGAGGGTGGAGAACTGCTGTTCGGGCACAGCTCCGGTGACGATCATGTTGGCGTCGCAAACGCCTCCCTCATACTGGTTGTTGTAGAATGTCAGTCCGTCGAACTGGTTGACGATCGGCCGATAGGCCTCCCGCGAGGCCGAAGAGAAGCCGGCAAAGACGACGTCGACCTGGTCCTGCTGCAGTACCCGGCGCATGAATTCCTGATAGCGACGGTTGTCGGACTGAGTGTCGTATATTACCAACTCGACCGGGCGGCCGTCGATACCGCCAGCGGCATTGATCTCTTCGGCGGCGAGCTGAATCGCGTGCACCTTCACGTTGGTGGCAGC
>SKXY01000184.1 GCA_007128175.1 Wenzhouxiangella sp.
CTGGCAGATCCGGCCCATGTCGGTCTGGGGGGGTGTGGTTGATGCCCGTTACACCCACAGCCATGCCGAGGAAAGCAAAGCCTTCGACAGTGACCGCTTCAGTGCTTCGGGCCGGCTGCTCCGCCGCTTCGATGCAAACCGGCAGGCATCAGTCGGTGCTGAAGTAACCGACGTGCAGTTTCGCGATGCCGAGTTTGCCGATGCCGACCATCAGCGCCTCGACCTGTTGGCCCGTTATGGCACAAGGGCGGCGCTAACCGAGCTGGAACTGGCCGTGGGCCACACCTGGATCGATCCTGATCAGGGTGAGAATATTTCGGCACTGCTGGCGCGAATGCAACTGACCTGGAACCGGGATGGCATACACAGCTTGCATCTGCTGGCCCAGCATGAGTTATCCGACACGACGCGCCAGCTCACCAGTGAGATCGACCGGATCGGACGGCACTTTGCCGGCGACAGCCGGTTGCCGATCGGAGCCGGCATCTATCGCCTGAGCAGCATCGAGCCAGGATGGCGCTATCGTTATCCACGCGGCGAACTGAGCGTCCGACCGTTCTATCGTGACTTCGATTTTGAATTCACCCCGGACGTCGATTTCGATGAGTTCGGTGTGGCGCTGCGCGGCAGCCTGCGCATCCGTCCCCGGACCACGCTACTGGCGTCAATGGGTGCAGACCGGCGGAGATTCGAGCTTGATCAGCGGCGCGATACCGATCTGCTGTCGACCCTGTTTCTCGCCCACCGATTCGCTCCGCGCTGGTCCGGTCGGGTTGGCGCGGTTCGCTTCCAGCGCGACAGCAATATTCCAGCTGCCGACAGCCGCGAGTTGGTTGTTTCGGCTTACCTGACCTTTCATGCCGGTCGCTGAGAAAGTTATGCCAAGTGCACCGCCAGCTGAACTGCAGGCGGCCGGTCAGGAAACCGTGCTGAATGCTGATGTGGCGTCGGTTCATCCGCGCAAGCGCTTACTGATCATCACGGATACCGACCTGGCCTACAGGGGCGGCAGCGAGTGCTTCCTGATCCATCTGCTTGAAGGTCTGGATCCGTCCGACTTCAGTATTGACGTGATCCAGCTGGACAGGGGACCCGCCACCGTACGAGTCCTGCCAGACGATTGCGAACACCTGAAACTCGAATACCGGCCGCTCGACGCCATTTACAGCTTCCGGGCCTGGAGAGTGTGGCGTGAACTTGGAAGGCGAGTGCGGGAGGGATCGTATGACATCATTCAGTCCCAGCATGAAAAGGCCGACCTGCTATGTGCATTCCTGCCCGGCGGTCCCGGCAAGACGCTGCGTATCAGCAACCGTCGCGATACTGGTTTCAAGAAGGGCTTTCTCCTGCGCACCATCTTCAGGCTGATCAATCACCGGTTCGATCTGGTCATCGCGCCGGCCAGGGCCATTCTGAATCAACTGGTTCACAGCGAGGGTGTGGAACAGCCGCGCACAAGGTACTTGCCCAATGGCGTCGACTGCGAGGCCTTCCAGCCGGTCAGTCCCGCAGAGCGGGGCGCGCGGCGCGCCAGCCAGGGCCTGCCGGTGGATGACTATCTGTTTGCCTGTGTGGCCAGGTTGGTGCCGGTCAAGCGACATGGCGACCTGCTCGACGCCTTCGCCCGGGTGGCTGGAGCCCACCCCGATGCGCGCCTGTTTCTGATCGGTGAGGGCCCGCTGGAAGAGGCACTGCGTCGCCAGGTTGCCACACTCGATATATCAGAGCGGGTGACATTTTTCGGAGAAGGCACGGACATGGAACACTTGTTGCCCTTGTTCGATGCATGCCTGCTGGCTTCCGGTACTGAAGGGCTGTCCAACGCCATTCTCGAGGCCATGGCCTCCGGCCTGCCGACGATTGCCACCGCGGTCGGCGGCAATCCCGAACTGATTGAAGATCATCACACCGGCATTCTTGTGCCGCCCTTGGCAGTCGAATCCCTGGCAGCCGCGATGCTTGAGTTGCTGAATCGACGTGAGCAGGGTCGTGCGATGGGTCGGCAGGCGAGATTGCGAGCCGAAAGAGAGTTTTCCCTGCCGGCCATGATCCGTGCCTTTTCCGCTTTCTACCAGGCGGAACGGGCGGCCAGTGCGACATGAGGTTGTCGATCATTCATTTGCGTTCCAGCAGCGGCCTGTATGGTGCCGAACAGGTCGTGCTTGAATTGTGTCGACAGCAGTCGTTGCATTATGCCGCAACGCGATTGCTTGTTTTCGCGCCCGGCAGTGAACTGTTGTCAATGGCCCGGTCGAGAGATCTCGAGGCCAGCGCGCTGGCATGTCGCGGGCCACTTGATTTTGGCTGCATCGCCAGACTGCGTCGCCTGATGCGTGCCGATATCTCCACGCATCGAGTGGTCCTGCATTGCCATGACTACAAGTCGGTGGTGTACGGCGGGCTCGCGGGCATCGGCTTGCCGGTGACCCGGGTTGCAACACTGCACGGCTGGCTGGACGACAGTCGGCGCCTGCGCCTGTATCACTGGCTGGAGGCAAAAGCGCTGCGGCATTTCCAGCGCGTTTGCGCGGTTTCGGAGGCAATTTTCCAGCAGTTGATCAGGCGCGGCCTCGAGCCCGACATCGTGCGCCGGGTCGACAACGGCATCGATACGCTTCGCTTCCGGCCTCGCGCACGGTCAGCTGCCTCTGCCACGTCCGATGTGCTGCTGCTGGGAACGGCCGCGCGCCTGTCACCGGAAAAGAACCTGGGCCTGTTGATTCGAGCACTGGCCGAGTCCCGCGACCGGGGTCGCATCATGCACCTGGTGATTGTCGGTGAGGGCCCCGAAAGGGCCGCGCTGGAGAGGTTGATACGGCAACTGGATTTGTCCGCCCAGGTCGCCATGCCGGGGGCCGTTTCCGGTCTGGAAGACTGGTATCCGACACTCGATGCCTTTGTCTTGCCGTCCCTGAAAGAAGGAATGCCATTGTCGGTACTCGAAGCGCTGGCCTGCGGCTGCCCGGTGATTGCGTCGGCCACCGGCGCCATACCGGAACTGCTTGACGGGGTAGCGGGCTGCCGGACCGTGCCGCCCGACGATGCCGGGGCACTTCTGGCAGCACTGCTGGCCTTGCCTGAGGAGGGCAGGCCATTGCTCGCTGCCCGCGAGCGAGTCGAGCGCTGCTACTCGGCCGAATCCATGGCCACGCGCTATTCCGGCATCTATCGCGAAGCCATATTGTCATGAGCGTTGCCAATATCCATCCCGGTTCGATCCTGCATGACCAACCGGTGGCCAGACCTCATAACTGGGCACTGTGCCTGTTCGTGGTCATGATTCCGCTGCAGAGTGTCTATTTGCAGCATTTGCCGACGCTGCCCGGGGGGATCAACTTCATCAATGTGATGTTCTTTTTGTCCTTGCTGGTGGCGATCCAGTGCCGCGGCGGACTGGTTCGGGGTGTCGGCGTCAATGGTTGGGTGATGATGTACCTGGCCGGCTTGACGGTGGCCCTGTTCATTGGCTATTCCACGGTGGCCGATCCATCCGGCCACGGCAATTTCTTCAAGGACCAGTTCATCGCGGTGACCTTTCTCTTTCTTGCCCAGATGAGCACCAGTGACTGGGCCGGTGTCCGTCGCCTTTTCCTGGTCTCCTTGCTGCCCTTGCCCTACATGTTCCATGTGGTGCGTGAGCAGAATGCCCAGGTCAGGTCCTGGCACTACAGCGACGACATGCGCATCAACGGCACTTTCATAGAACTGGGCGCCAATGAAATGGCGGCGTTTTTCGTCACCGCGGCACTGGTTGTGCTGGGCTTGGTGTTCGGTGCCCGAATGAACTGGCGCTGGCGTACGGTTCTGGGCGTGGCGGCAGGGTTGTCGATTGTGGCCGTGGTGCTGAGCTTTTCACGAACTGCCTATATCGCCATTCTGGTAGGGCTTTTGATTGTCATTGTGCTGCCCCGGTGGCGATACAAGCTGTTGCTGCCGGCCCTGCTGGTCATGGCCGCACTGCCCCTGATCCTGCCGCCGGCCGCGGTGGAGCGCTTCGACAGCATCACGATCGAGGAGGGTGAACGCGATCTGAGCACCGAGCACCGTTTCGAGTTCTGGGAACTGGCGATTACCGAGTTCCGTCAACGCCCGCTACTGGGCACCGGCTTTCACACGTTTCACCATCCGGAATTCAATCCTTACGAGATGGATGTCCACAATTTCTTTCTGCGTGAGCTGGTCGAAAAAGGACTGATCGGCGCCATCATACTGTTCGGCGTGCTGTGGAGCATTGGACGCCTGCTCTGGCGTGGCGTTCGTTTTGCCGAGGAGGGCAGCTGGTATGCCGGCATGATGATCGGCCTGAGCGGCGCATTCGTGGCACTGATGATCGGAAACGTGTTCGGTGATCGTTTCACACATTATCCGATGATTGCCCATTTCTGGCTCTACATCGGTCTGGCGCTGCGCGGTCTGCAGCTGCGCGCTGCCGAACTGACCGAGATGGATCATCATGCACCATGAGCCCACCCTGCCGCCGCCCCCGGGCCGGCTTCTCGTGCTGATGTACCACGGCCTGCATGTCGGTGATGGTGACCACGGCCACTATGACCCTCGTTACAGCGTTCATCCCGAGCACTTCAGGGAGCAGATGATGCAGTTGCGAGCCCTCGGCGTGGCTGGCTGGTTGCCGGTCGCCAACGAGCCGCTGCTGGCGCCATCGCCCGGTCCGGACGGGCAGCCCATGGTGCTGGTGACATTCGATGACGGTGACATCAGCA